>DATNBT010000175.1:0-3537 GCA_035571855.1 Vicinamibacterales bacterium | reverse complement strand
ACGCGGATCAAAGTCGGGAAGGGGCCGCACGGCCTCTGCGTCTACCCGCAGCCCGGCCGATACTCGCTCGGACACACAGGGAACATGCGATAGCACAGTCATCGGTCGTCAGTCGGCAGTCACGAGTCATCAGTCCCTGGGGGGCCGGCGATGCTGCCGGTCTTCTCGTTCGAGATGTTCGATGAGTCCGCTGAGCATTCTGGCGATTTCGTCGTAACGGTCACGCAGCGGCGCACATTCCGTCGTCGAGAGGTAGTTCCTACCTGTCGCCACAATCAAATGGATCTTGGATTCCTTGCAGGCACACGTGACGACGACGCACTCAGTTGGCTGTGCAGTTTGAAATCTCTTCGAAACTGTTGGCGCTCGAGGATCGCAGAAACTTCATCGGCAACTGTAAGAGCCTTCTGATAGACCTGCATTTCTTCGAGTGAGCGAAAGGCCATGCCGGGCCGCAGGCAACCTGCATGCCGGGACTGATGACTACCGACTGATGCCTGCCGACTGATGACTGCCAACTATCAGACCCCGATATCCTCATTCCACAACGCGGGGTTGTCGCGGATGAAGTCCTTCATCATCTGAATGCACTCTTCGTCCGCGAGATCGGCGACGGTGACGCCGTGCTCGCGCAGCCATTCCTCTTCGCCCATGAACGTGCTGTGCTCGCCGATGATGACGGTGGGG
The DNA here is from genome assembly GCA_035571855.1 of Vicinamibacterales bacterium. Lineage (GTDB taxonomy): Bacteria > Acidobacteriota > Vicinamibacteria > Vicinamibacterales > CAVVIG01 > DATNBT01. Next base: position 2,850 of record DATNBT010000175.1, on the reverse strand, counting down.
ATCTTGTAGAGCAGGATCGCGCCCGTGCACATCGCGCACGGCGAGAGCGTCGTGTAGAGGATCGCTTCCTGATAGACCGTCGCGGGCTGGCGGCCGGCGTTCTCGAGCGCGTCCATCTCCGCGTGGAGGACGGCGCTCCCTTTCTGCACGCGACGGTTGTGACCGCGCCCGATGATGCGGCCGTTGTACACGAGCACCGCGCCGATAGGAATGCCGCCCTCGGCCAGGCCCGCCTTCGCCTCGTCGATGGCCGCCTGCATGAACTGGTCGTCGGGCATAATCCGACAGAGTCTACACCTCAGGGCAGGCGGTGTCTGACGATTGTTCCCGACAGCGTGGCGTCGGCGAACGAGACCGACAGTTCCCGTTCGCTGACCGCCAGACTGAAGGACATGCGCCGTTCGAGTCTCTCCACGAGCGCCGCGACGAGCGCGCGGTCCATCGCCCACACGTCGATCGCCTCCGCGCGGTGAATGCGTTCGCCCGCGAGCCGCGCCATCAGCTGCGCGGGATCTTTGTGCGTATAGACCGCCACGCGCGGCGCCGTTTTCGACGCCTTGTGCAGCCGCGCCGCTTCCGGATTCCCGATCTCGATCCAGGCTCTGAACGCGCCGGTCAGATCGCGAACGGCGATCGGCGGATCTTCGGGATCGGAGATGCCGCCTTTCGAGAACTCGATGCCTTCGGCGTACTCCAGCGCGTAGGCGAGCACCCGCGTGACGAAGTACTCGGCCGACTCCGACGGATGCCGGGCCGCGCGAATCGCCAGCGACTCGAAGACGCCGCGATCGTGATCGGCCAGATCGATCTCGATGGTGTAGACCGTCGCGGTGAGTGCCATCGGGTCAGCAGACGAACGGGATGATACGGTGCGTGCGCTTCATGTAGCCGGCGTACGCCGGGCCGAGACCGTCGAGCAGCGCCTGCTCCTCCACGTGAATACGGTAGGCATAACCCGCCAGCGGCACGACGACTGAAACGGCGAGGCTGACCCAGTTGCCGAGCGCAAGGCCGATGCCGCCGAACAGCATCAGGCCGGCGGTGTACGAGGGATGACGTACATACCTGTACGCGCCCCGGTCGACGACGTGCTGGTTGGAGGCGATGCGAACATCGTACGTAAAAAACGCACCAAGCGTCCGGAAACAATGCCGCCGCAGCACACCGCCGAAGACGACGATCGCAATCCCTGCGAAATAAGATGGCAGTCGAAAGGGCATCGCAAGCCGCGGCACGGCGCTCGCTGCGAAAAATGCGAAGAACGCGGCCACGCCGTTGGCAAATTTCACCACGCGCATCGACTGCTTGTCGGCGGGACCGGCGACGCGGTCGCGGATGGTGAATGGGATTTCAGCGGAGAACGCCCAGATGCACGCCGCCCAGAACAAAAGTGCAATCGGCCAGACGTAGGGCAGCGGAGACAAGGCTACGATCGCTGCAACAGCCGCTTGAGAACTCGCATGACTCACGGCATGATAGCGCCTTATGTGGGCAGCCACGCGCACGGGGATCACACCGAAGGCGACGCGCTCGTGAAGGAAGTGACCGGCGCGCAGGTGATGGCGATGGCGGAAGACGTGCCAGCGCAGCAGCAGGCGGCTGTCGCGAAGCACTGAACCCCGTGGCCGTCCTCAAGGAATTCTGTTTCCGTCCGGCAGTCGACGGCCCGAACCGGCCGGTGATCTGCGTGTCGCCCGCGCAGAGCAAAGTCATCGGCCGCTCCGCCGACGCCGATGCCGTCGTCGACGAGCCGAGCCTGTCGCGCCAGCACGCGCGTCTGTCGATGGCGCCGGACGGCGCCGTCACCGTCGAGGATCTCGGGAGCACGAACGGCGTGTTCGTGAACGGGACGCAGCGCCGCGTCGCGACGCTGGTGCCGGGCGATGTCGTGCGGCTCGGCGCCGTCGAGTTCAAGACCGACACCGGACGCAGCCGCACCGAGTTTCCCGACGGCTCGATGGTCCGCCGGCGCCAGGCCGATCGCGCCGTCGTCGACCGCGCGGCGCTCGAAGCGCTGCTGTCGACGTCGCGCGAGATCATGGCGTTCGGGGATCTGCAGGGGCTGCTCGATCGCGTGCTCGACCGGCTGCAGGCGATTCTCACGCCGGACCGATCGGCGATCCTGCTGATCGATCCCGCGACGGGCGAGCTCGTGCCGCGATCGGTGCGGCCCGCCGGCGCGTACCAGAACGTCTCGGAGTTCGCGAGCAGCACGGCGGTGCACGAGTCGCTGTCCTCGCGCGAAGTGCTCGTCGTCGAAGACGCGAAAGCCGACGAGCGGCTGCGCAACGCGGCCAGCGTGATGCAGGCCGGCGTCCGCTCGGCGATTTCAGTGCCGCTCCTTGGCCGATCGGGCCCGATCGGCGCGCTGTATGCGGACCGGACGGCGCTGCGGGGCAGCTTCGAAGGACAGCAGATCGACTACGCGGCGGCGTTCGCCGCGCACGCCGCGGCGGCGCTGGAGACGGCGCAGCTCTACGACGATCGCGAGCAGCACTTCCGGCTCACGCTCGAGGCGCTGGCGAAAGCCATCGACGCGCGCGACAAGTACACCGCGGGCCACTCCGAGCGCGTCACCCGCTACACGCTCGTGCTGGCGACGGCGATGAAGCTGCCGGACGCCGACCTCGACGTGCTGCGGCGCGCGGGGATGCTCCACGACATCGGCAAGGTCGGCGTGCCCGATCACGTCCTCCTCAAGCCGGCGGCGCTCGACGCCGCCGAGCGGGCCATCATCGAGTCGCACGTGACGATCGGGTACGAGATGCTGAAGGACCTGCCGTTCGTGCGCGAGGCGCTCCCGGCCATTCGCGGCCACCACGAGCGTTGGGACGGCCGCGGCTATCCCGA
>DATNBT010000174.1:0-15878 GCA_035571855.1 Vicinamibacterales bacterium | reverse complement strand
CGAATACTAGTGGGACGTCGGGCGTGTCAGCCTGATACGGAATGACGTGAGTCTTGTGAAACCGGATCAGCGTGTCCCGGACTACTGCCAGCGTGTTTTCCCAATGACCCTCTGCCGATGAAGCAGCTTCCACTAGTTCATCGACAAGCGCGTCGACATAACCAGCCCGTCCAGCGCCAGCGAGAGCAATAGATAAATCCTGCTTCGGACCAACGGTAATGCTGGCGACCTTGGTTTGGCGTCGCTTCCAATAGCCTTGGAGCGTTTCTTGTGAGTCGGCCGCCAGCACGGCTCCGTCTCTGCAGAGGATGCCAAGAGCAATCGTCACGGGCTTCCTTTCTGGAAGCCGCCTAGGTTTCGGAGGGAACGGATGTGGCGGCTTAGTCAGCAACAAACGTGCCCCTTGTCCCGAGCAAGCAAAGGGGCTCGTTTGAAACTAGACCAGTACCTTATAGTAGGGCGGATGGGGATTGCGTGAAATTCCGCCGTACGACAGCCGTCGCGGCGGTGGCAGCCGTCCTGCTCACGCTCGGTCCCCGGCGCCCTGTCATTGCTGCCAGTAAGGCAGTCGCGCAACCCGTCGACGCGCGCGACCTCCGCGAGTGGCTGACCTATATCGCCTCTGACGACCTTCAGGGCCGTGCCGTGTTCGGCACCGGCATCGGCCTCGCGGCCTCATATATAGAGGATCACCTCCGCGCCTGGGGCGTGAAGCCCGCAGGCGATCGCGGCTCCTACCTGCAGACCGTCCGGATCGTCGGTGTGAAGGCGACGAGCCACTCGTCGGTGACCGTCGAGGTCGGCGGCGAGCGCCGCACGTTCGCCGACGGAGACGGCATCCGTTTTCCGCGCAACGTCGGCGCGAAGCAGCAGAAGAAGATCGATCGTGTCGAGTTCGTCGGCTACGGTCTCGACGTGCCGGCGATTGCGCATGAGGACTACCGCGGCCGGGACGTCAGGGACGCCGCGGTGATCTGGCTCGGCGCCGCCGGTCCGTCCACGATCGATCAGTCGCGGTTCCGCATTCTGAACAATCGCAACCAGCACGCGGTGGAGGATCGTGGCGGTGCGGCCGTGATTGGCGCCGGCCCGGCTCCGAGGGGCGGACGGGCGGGACGGGCGGGACAGGCAGGACAGCCTGGTGCGAGCAATGCGCCGGACTTCACGACGACCGAGCGCCTCGATCACCTCCTGCCGCCGAGCGCGAGCGGCAACGACGCGTTCTTCGAGTTTCTGTTCAGCCGCGCGCCCGTGAAGTACGCGGAGCTGAAGACGCTGGTCGACGCCCGCCAGCCGCTGCCGTCGTTCAGGCTCGAGGGCGTGACGCTGTTCTTCGACATCAACAACGACTACGAGCCGGTGCGCACGCAGCTCGCTCAGAACGTCGTCGGCATCGTCGATGGCTCGGACCCGCAGCTGAAGTCGACGTACGTCGCGTTCGGCGCCCACTACGACCACGTCGGGTACGCGGACGGCGAGCTGACGAAAACCGCCGACGGCCAGATGCGCCGCGCCGGCGCGCCGGGCCGCGTGACGCCGGGCGCCGAGGACGATCGCATCTGGAACGGCGCCGACGACGACGGCTCGGGGACGGTGACGCTGATGGCCCTCGCGCGCGCGTTCGCGCAGGGACCGAAGCCGAAACGGTCGCTGCTGTTCGTCTGGCATACCGGCGAAGAGCGGGGGCGCTGGGGCTCGCTCTACTTCGTCGATCATCCGACGGTCGATCTCGCCCGCGTCGTCGCGCAGCTCAACGTCGACATGATCGGCCGCAACCGCGACGACAAGGCCAGCGAGTGGAACACGACCTATCTCGTCGGCTCCGATCGCATCAGCACGGAGCTCGATCGGATCGCGCAGGCGGCGAACCGGTCGCTGCCGAAGCCGCTGATGCTCGATTACGAGCTGAACGATCCGTCCGATCCCGAGTCCGTGTACATGCGGAGCGATCACTACAGCTACGCGTCGCGCGGCATCCCGATCATCTTCTTCACCAACGCCCTGCACCCGGACTACCACGCGAACACGGACGAGGTCGCGAAGATCGAGTTCGAGAAGATGGCGCGCGTCGGCGCGCTGATCTACGGCACGGCCTGGCGCGTCGCCAGCCTCGACCACGCGCCCGTCCGCGACCGTCTCGGTCCGCGGCAGATGGGACTCACAGGAGCGCTTTCCGCAACGATTCGATGACCCGGCCGCTCCTCATCATCTTCCTCACGATTTTCGTCAATCTGATCGGCTTCGGGATCATCATCCCGCTGCTGCCGTTCTACGCGGAGACGTTCAAAGCGACGCCGACGGTCGTCGGCCTGCTGTTCGCGGTGTTCTCCGTGTGCCAGCTGATCGCGGCGCCGGCGCTGGGCGATCTGTCCGATCGCTACGGCCGGCGTCCGATTCTGATCTTCAGCCTGCTCGGCACGGTCGTCAGCTTCGTGATGCTCGCGCTCGCGCACAGCATCGTCATGCTCTTCCTCGCGCGCATCGTCGACGGCCTGTCGGGCGGCAACATCTCGACGGCGCGCGCGTACGTGGCCGACGTCACCGAGCCGAAGGATCGCGCGCGGGCGTACGGGCTGATCGGCGCGGCGTTCGGCCTCGGGTTCATCATGGGACCGGCGCTCAGCGGCGTGCTCGCGGGCGTCAGCATCACGGCGCCGATCTGGGCGGCGGCGGCGCTGACGTTCGTCGCGGCGGCGATGGCCTGGTTCTGGCTGCCGGAGACCGTGCATCGCGCGCACGCCGGCGCCGGCAACCCGCTGTCGTACCTGCCCGCGCTGCTGCGGCGGCCCGAGATCAGGCGCGTGCTGTCCGTCGACTTCATCTACTGGTTCGCGTTTTCCATTTTCCAGACGACGTTCGCGCTCTTTGCGCAGCAGCGGTTCGCGTTCGACGCGTCGCGTACCGGCTATTTCATGGCGGGATTCGGCGTGCTGGGCGCCGTGATCCAGGGCGGGTTCATCCGCCCGATCGCGAAGCGGCTGGGCGACAAGCCGCTGTTCATTACCGGCGTCGTCTTCTCGATTGCCGGGCTCGTCGCCGCGGCGGCGGCGCACTCGGTGCCGTTGTTCGCGCTGTCGCTCGTGCCGCTGGCGTTCGGTATGGGCTTCGGCCATCCGACGGTTTCGAGTCTGGTGAGCCGCTCCGGCAAGGGCGACGAGCAGGGGAGAGTGCAGGGCGCGGCGAGCGCGGTCGAGAGCCTCGGCCGGACGATCGGCCCCGTGTGGGGGAATGTCTCGCTGGAGCGGTACGGCGCATCGACGCCGTTCTACTCAGGCGCCGCGTTTCTCGTGCTCGCGATCGTCTTCGTCATCGGACATCACGTGACTGACGACTGACGACTGGAGACTAGCTCGCCTTCCGCCGATCCCCGCCAAACAGGGCCTTCACCGCTCTGAGCTGCTCGCGCGTTCCGAGAATCCGCTCGCGCCGCTGCTCCTCGTCGAGCACGCGATTGCGCGCGCTGAGCAGATCGGACAGCGCGATGATGCCCAGCGTCCCGCCCGCCCGCGTGAGCACGGGAAGCCGCGTCAGGTTCTGTTCCGCCATGCGGTACGCGACGACGCGCAGCGGCTCGTCTTCGTAGGCGACGGCGCCGGACGTGCGCGCGTCCGCCAGGATGGCGTCGTCGACCGTCCGGACGACCTCGCGCGCGAAGATGATCTCGAGCGGATCGATCGAGTATTCCTGGCTCAGATGGTGTCCGTGGCGGCTGATCTTCTCCGTGAGGATCGATCGCTTCAGCGTGAGCACGGTGAAGCCGTAGGACATCGTCACGGCGACGAGCAGCGGCAGCAGCATGTTGACGTCGTGCGTCAGCTCCAGCGCGAAGATGACGCCGGTCAGCGGCGCGCGCATCGTGCCGGCGAGGACCGCGCCGAGGCTGACGAGCGGCCAGAAGCCCATGCCCTGGGCCGGGAAGAAATGCGACTCGGCCGCGCCGAGCGCGGCTCCCATCATGAGCAGCGGGGCGAGCACGCCGCCCGACGTGCCTGACCCCAGCGAGGTCGACCAGATGATCGACTTTACCGCCAGCACGCCGATCACGAACGCCGTCGTCGCGTCGCCCTGGAGCAGACGGTCGATGACGTCGTAGCCGACGCCCATCGCGTGCGGAAAGATCAGGCCGCCGATGCCGATGATCAGGCCGCCGATGGCCGGCCACCACATCCAGTGAATGGGCAGCTTCGCGAACGCGTCCTCGGAGGCGTACACGGCGTTCGTCACCAGCGCGGACAGCACGCCGCCGAGCAACCCGGCGAGCACACAGGCCGCGAGTCCTTCCCAGCTCACGTTGATCGAGTGCGGAGGCACGGCGAAGACCGGCCCGACGCCCAGGATGTATCTGCGCATCGCCGCGGCGCTCGCGCTCGCGAGCGCGACGGGAAGAATGCTGCGCGGCTTCCATTCGAACAGCAGCAGTTCGACCGCGAGGACGACCGAGGCGACCGGCGCGGCGAACGTGGCCGACATGCCGGCGGCGGCTCCCGCAACCAGCAGCGTCTTGCGTTCCGACGCCGTGAGGTGGAAGAACTGCGCGATCAGCGACCCGAACGCGCCGCCGGTCATGATGATCGGGCCTTCGGCGCCGAACGGGCCGCCCGATCCGATCGAAATCGCCGCGGAGATCGGCTTGAGCAGCGCGACCTTCGGCTCGACGCGGCTCTGCTTCATCAGAATCGCTTCGATCGCCTCGGGAATGCCGTGGCCGCGGATCTTGTCCGAGCCGTACCGCGCCATCACTCCGACGATCAGTCCGCCGATGACCGGCACCACGACGACCCACACGCCGAGGTGGTGTTCGGCGGGCGAGGCGGCCGCGAGGCTGAAGTGCTGGTAGAAGAAAAGGTTTGTAAAGAAGTTGATCAGCCGCAGCAGGACGAGCGCTATGAATGCGGCGAAGACGCCGATCAGGACTGCGAGACCGGCGATGGGGAGAACCCGGGTTGTCGTGGTGAAGTCGCCTAGATGGGCGTCGCGGGACACTCCCTTCAGTTTAATTCATTTGAGTACCAACTATGCAGGGGCCGGCTCGACCGGCGGAACCGGCGTCGTCTGAGTCGCGAGCGGGAGGTAGATGAGGAACGTCGCGCCGCGTCCCGGCTCGCTGGCGACGGTGATGTGCCCGCCGCTCTGCTTGACGATGCCGTAGACGATCGACAGGCCGAGGCCGGTGCCTTTTCCCTGCTCCTTCGTCGTGAAGAAGGGCTCGAACAGCTTCGCGCGGACCACCTCGTCCATGCCCATGCCGGTGTCGCTGACGCTCAGGCGCGCGTAGCGGCCGGGTTTCGCGTCTTCGCCGATGAGGCCCGCGGCCCATTCGTTGAGTTCCACTTCCTCGACGCTGACGGTGAGCCGGCCGCCGTCGGGCATCGCATCGCGCGCGTTGACGCAGAGGTTGAGGACCACCTGTTCGATCTGCGCGGGATCGGCCATCACCATCACATCGGATGAACGGATGATCTGGAGATCGATCTCCGGTCCGATGAGACGGCGGAGCATCGTCTCCATGCCGGCCGTCGCCTCGCGCAGCATGAACCGCTTCGGCACGGTCGCCTGGCGCCGGCTGAACGCCAGCAGCTGGCGCGTCAGGCTCGCGCCGCGCTGGACCGACAGTTTGATTTCGGACGTCTCCGCGTGCACGGGATCGCCTTCCTTCGAGTCCATGAGGATCAGATCCGCCGATCCCATGATGCTCATCAGGACGTTGTTGACGTCGTGCGCGACGCCGCTCGCGAGGCGTCCGATCGCTTCGAGCTTCTGCGACTGCCGGAGCTGTTCCTCGAGTTTCCGCCGCTCGGAGATGTCGCGGAGGAAGCCCGTCATCGCGCGCGAGTTCTCGGCGCCGACGCGCGCGACCGTCAGTTCGACGGGGAACTCGGTGGCGTCCGCGCGGACCGCTTTCAGCTCGAGCGGCTTGCCGGCGAGCGGCCCTTTGCCGGTCGACAGGTACTGCTGCAGCGCGTCCACCGTCGCCGCGCGATCCGACGGCGGCAGGAGGATGTCCACGTTGCGGCCGAGGATGTCCATGCGGCCGTAGCCGAACATCTTTTCGGCGGCGGGGTTGAACTCGCGAATCGCGAGCTGCGAGTCCATCGTGATGATCGAGTCGTTCGCGGCCTGCAGAATCGCGCCCTGCTTGGCCTCCACGTCCGCGCCCGTGCGATAGACCTTATAAGTAAGGTAGAGCGGCGCGAGCAGCAGCAGGACGGCGAACCAGATGCCCGACGACTCCGTGACGGCGAGCACGATGGCGGCGGCGGCGGCGCCGAGCAGATAACTCGGCAGGCTCGACGCGAGCTCGCGCTTCCAGATGCCGAACGCGTGCTGATTGGTCGACAGCGCGATGGCGACGGCGATCGGGACGGTGTTGAACAGGAAATACGTGAGCGCCATCCCCGCGAGCGGGAGGATGACGTGGACGACGTCGAGCGTCGAGGCGCCGCCGCCGAGCCGGCGATACACCTGGCCCGACGCCTGGGCCGTCAGCACCAGGATCGCCATGTTGAACAGCGTCCGGTAGAGCGGATTCGGTTTGCCCTTCGGCTGGTTGAACGTCGACTGCGTCCATCCGCTCGCGGCGCCGACGATCATCCCGGCGTGCGGGCCCCGCAGGATCAGCGCCGCGATGTCCACGACGTACGAGACGGACATGTTCGATCCGCTCGCGATCGGGAACTGCACCTTGAACGCGGACGTGAGCGACGACAGGACGACGAAGAAGAGCAGCGGGAGGACCGGGGTCAGAACCGCGCGCGGCACCAGCACGGCGAATGTCATCGCCCCGATGACGATGACCGTGATGATGTACCAGCGAGCCCGCGGCGGAAGTTCGCGGAGCAAGACAGCTTAAGTATACACAGGAGTTACGCCGGCCCATCCGTATTGACTTGAGTCAAACAAACGTTTTATACAGTCGTTTGACATGAAACGTCTCCGACCGCTCCTCCTCCTGCTCGTCCTCGGCGGCCTCGGCTACGCCGCCTATTACTACTACGGGCGTCCCCCGACCGAGCTCACGCTGACCGGCATCGTCACGACGAACGACGTCGTCGTCAGCCCGCAGATCTCCGGGCAGATCGCCGAGCTGAAGGTCGCCGAAGGCGACGTCGTGAAGAAGGATCAGCTGGTCGCCGTCATCCGCCCCGACGAGCTGCAGGCCGATGCGGCGTACTACCAGCACAGCCTCGCCGGTCTCGGCTCGCAGGTGCAGGAGAGCGAAGCCGCGCTCCGGTTCCAGGAGCGGCAGACCAGCGATCAGATCAAGCAGGCCGAGAGCAATCTCGCCTCCGCCGAAGCGCAGCAGATGGCCGCGACGGCGGATCTCGAGAACGCGAAGCTCGTGTTCGATCGCACCCGCAACCTCGCGCAGAAGGGCGTCGACGCGCCGCAGGCGCTCGACCAGGCGCGGACGGCGAACGACGCCGCCGAAGCGCGTCTCGATTCGCTGAAGAAACAGGTGGAGGCCCAGCGGTCGGCGCTCGCGCTCGCCCGCGCGCAGGCGGAGCAGATTTCGGTGCGGCGCAGCCAGGTGCAGGCGACGCAGGCGCAGCAGCAGGCGGCGAACGCGCAGCGGACGAAGGCGGAAGTCAGGCTGAGCTACACCGAGGTCCACGCGCCCATCGACGGCATCGTCGACGTCCGGGCCATACGCGTCGGCGAAATCGTCACGCCGGGACAGCCGATCGTCACGCTCATCAACCCCGACGATCTCTGGATCCGCGCCGACGTCGAAGAAACCTACATCGACCGCATCCGCCTCGGCGACAGGATGCAGGTCCGGCTGCCGTCGGGCGAGACGCGCGAGGCGACGGTGTTTTATCGCGGCGTGGACGCGGGCTTCGCGACGCAGCGCGACGTCAGCCGCACCAAGCGCGACATCAAGACGTTCGAAATCCGGCTTCGCGCAGACAACAGGGATCGCCGCCTCGCCGTCGGCATGACGGCCTACGTCCTGCTGCCCCTGAAGTAAATGGGCGCCATCGACGTACGGAACATCGTCAAGAAGTTCGGCGACTTCGAAGCCGTCAAAGGCATTTCGTTCGACGTCGCCGAAGGCGAGATCTTCGGGCTGCTCGGGCCCAACGGCGCCGGCAAGTCCACGCTCATCCGCATGATGACGACGCTGCTGCTGCCGACGTCGGGGACGGCCATCATCGGCGGCCACGACGTGATCAAGGACCCGAACGGCGTCCGCCACACGATCGGCGTCATCCCGCAGAACATGACCACGGACCTCGAGCTCAGCGTCGAGGAAAACCTGCTGATCTTCGCGAAGCTGTACGGCGTGCCGCGCGAGAAGCGCGAGCGGCTGATCACGCAGCTGCTCGAGTTCGTCGAGCTCACGCAGTGGCGCGAAGCGCAGGTCAAGAACCTGTCGGGCGGCATGCGGCGCCGCGTGGAGATCGCGCGCGGCCTCGTGCACGAGCCGCGCATCTTCTTCCTCGACGAGCCGACGACGGGGCTCGACCCGGTGTCGCGCGTGAACGTGTGGGACATGCTGCAGCGGATCAAGTCCGAGCGGCAGCTCACGATTCTCATCACGACCCACTACATGGACGAAGCGGACAAGCTCTGCGACCGCATCGCCATCGTCGATCACGGCGAGCTCAAGGCGCTCGACTCGCCGATGAAGCTGAAGGCGTCGGTGCCGACCAACAACGTCCTCGAAGTCAGCTTTTCGGACGTGCCGCCGGGCTGGGAAGAGCACCTCAACATGCTGCCGGAGGTCGACAGCGTCGACGGGCACGATCACGTCTTCAGGATCTCCACCAAGGACGGACCGACGACGACGCGGGCGCTGCTCGACGCGGCCGCGTCGAAGGGCGTCACCGTCCATTCGCTGTCGGTCGCGAGCACGACGCTGGACGACGTGTTCGTGCACTACACGGGACGCGGCCTGCGCGACGCGCTGCAGGACGCCAACCCGCAGGACTCGTCGTTCATGCTGAGGAGGCCATAACGCCATGCACCGCACGTGGGCGATCATCGAACGCGAGCTGCGGCGCTTCAAGCGCAGCCCGATTCTCATCGTCATCTCGATGGTGTTTCCGCTCGTGCAGCTCGTCGTGCTGGGCTACGCGTTCGGCGGCAACGTCAAGCATCTCAAGGTCGCGATTGTCGATCAGGACGGCGGGCTCCCGGCGGTGCGCATCCGCGAGCTGGCCACCGCCGTCGCCGGCGGCGCGAAGACGTTCGACACCGTGCAGTACGCCGATCAGCAGAATGCGATCCAGGACCTGAGGAACGGGCAGATCAACGGCGTCCTCACGATTCCGCCGGGGTTTTCGCGGCGCGTGCTGACGAAGAACGAGCCGCGCATCGCGCTCATCGAGGACAACACGGACAACTTCGTGTCGGCGACGCTCGTCGCGGCGACCGGGAGCATGCTCACGGGACTGGCGCCGTCCGGGCCGATGGAGCGGATCTCGCAGCAGCCGCAGCTGGACGTCGTCGAGGTCTATCCGTACGTGCCGTACGTGCAGTACCTGCTGCCGGGCATCATCGTGATGTCGATCTTCATGATGGTGATGATCGGCGGCGGCATCATCTTCATCGACGACAAGGCGCGCGGCCTGCACGAGGGCTACCTCGTCACGCCGATCAGCAAGCTCGAGCTGGTCGCCGGCTTCAACCTGTCGGGCGCCATCAAGGCGGTGCTCGCCGGCATGTCGATCATGGTGGTCGGCAGCCTGATTGCGGGCATTCCGATGCCGTTCGATCCGTTCCGGCTGGTGCGGCTGTTCATCGTCATCTGCATCACGTCGTTCGCGCTGATCAGCATGATGTTCCTGCTCATGGTGCGCGTGTCGGATCCGCTGATGCCGCGCGCGATCTTCGGCGTCCTCAACACGCTCCTGTATTTTCCGAGCGGCGCCATCTACCCGCAGCAGGGCTTCCCGGGGTGGATGCAGATCCTCGCCAAGATCGACCCGTTCACGTACGCGGTCCACGCGTTCAAGAGCCTCGTGCTCAAGAACACGGGCTTCGGCGCGATCGGCTTCGACATCCTGTACCTGGTGGCGTTTTCCGCGATCTGCATGACGGCCGCGACCGCGCTGTTCAAGAGGACGCTGTAGCGCCGTGAAGCAGAAGGATCGCGAGACGCGCGAGCGGCTGCTCAAGGCGGCCGCGCAGCTGTTCGCCGACCGGGGATTCAAGAAGGTCACCGTGCGCGACATCTGCCGCGCCGCGCGCGCCAACGTCGCGTCGGTCAACTATCACTTCGGCGACAAGACGGGGCTCTACCGCGAGATCGTCCAGCGCGCGATCGAGCGCGTGCGCGAGACCAACGACGCCGCCCGCGCCGCGGGCGACGGCCTGCCGCCGGAAGAGCGCCTGCGCCGCTATATCAGCGTCGCGCTCTGCCGCTCGGCCAGCTCCAGCGGACGGGTCGCCTGGATTCCCAAGCTGATCAACCGCGAGCTCATCGATCCGACGCCGGCCGTCGACGCCCTGCTCGAGCAGGCGTTCCGCCCCCGGGTGGACGACCTGTCGGCGATGGTGGCCGCCATTCTCGGCTGCGATCGCGAGGATCCGCGCGTGCCGCAGTGCGTCGCGAGCATCCACGTCCAGTGGATGCTCTTCGTGCCCAATCCCATCGCGTCAAGATTCCGTGAGAAACTGCGCCTTCGCGCCGAGGACCCGGTCAAGCTGGCCGATCACATCGCGCGATTCTCGCTCGCGGGCATCCACGCACTACAATAACTGCCGGAGTTCACTGATTGCCGCTGACGGTAGGCCGCTTCGGCGGCGACGACCCGGAACGTTCGCGTTTCAAGCTTTCCGTTCTTGAACAGCTCGACGAATTCCGCAAGCGCCTGATTCGCGCGGCGATCGGCGTCGGCGTGGGCGTCGTCGTCGCGTTCGCGGTCATCAACCCGATCGTCGACTTCGTCTTCAGGCCGATCCGCCAGATCCTGCCGCCGGGCAGCAAGCTGATCTACACGGTTCCCGGCGAAGCGTTCTCCGTCTACGTGACGATCGCGCTGATCGCCGGCGTCGTCCTCGCGTCGCCGTGGATCATGTGGCAGGTGTGGCAGCTCATCGCGCCCGCGCTCTATCTCAAGGAAAAGAAGTTCGCGTTCTGGTTCATCCTGATGACCAGCGTCGGGTTCATCGGCGGCGCGGCGTTCAATCACTACGTCGCGTTCAAGATGCTGATGGTCTTCTTCGCGCAGTTCAACTCCAGCAACCTGCAGTTCCTGCCCAGGCTCGACGACGTGCTGGACATGTACACGCGCATGCTGCTGGTGATGGGCGTCGTGTTCCAGATGCCGACGCTGGTGTTCTTCCTCGCGAAGATGGGGCTGGTGACGGCGCGCTTCCTGGCGAGCCAGTTCAAGTACGCGATCCTCGTGATCTTCATCATCGCCGCCGTCGTCACGCCCAGCGGCGATCCCTACAACCAGACGATTCTCGCGCTGCCGATGATCGGGCTCTACATCATCAGCATCTTCATCGCGTGGGTGTTCGGTCCGGTCGCGAAGAAGCGAACCGAAGAAGACTAGGCGTCGTTCAGGGTTCAGCGTTCACGGTTCACGGTTCAGCGTTCGGGTTCGTGGCATGTGTCGTGCTCGTCGCGACCGTCATGGAAATCGCCAAACGCTACGAAGACCTTGTGTACTGGCAACTTGCGGACGAACTCGAGACGATGGTGTTGGAATTAATTGCGAAGGGGCCAGCGTCGAAGGATTTCAAATTCCGCAATCAGATCGAGGACTCAGCGTCGTCCGCACCGCGGAACATGGCGGAAGGATTCGGCAGGTTCTGGCCGCGTGAGCACGCACAGTTCCTGCGCGTCGCGCTCGGTTCGCTGATGGAGACTCACAACGCAGCGCGAACCGGATGGAAGAAAGGTTACTTCACGCAGGAGCAGGCGGAACGAATGCAGAGCCTGGCCATGCGTTCAAAGGCCGCTGCGACGGGGATGATCAACTATCTCGACTCGTTACCGCCGCGGCCGCCCGGACTCCGCCGCCCGCGCGGGAACACAGAACCCTGAACCAACCCTGAACCCTGAACCAACGCCGAACCCTGAACCTGAACCCTGAACGACTCTATTTCCGGCATTCTCCCTGGCCAAGTGAGAGGCGCGTGACGTTGAGCGTCGGAAGTTCGACGTTGCCGGTGCCGGCGGACGTGCCGCCGGGCATCGCCGCGATCGCGGCCTTCGCCGGATCGATGTTGCCCGCCTGTCCCGCGATGTTGGGGTTGGGATAGAGCCCGCCGACGAATTTCACTTTCTTGTTGTCGATCACGCCGGTGATCTGCACGGACATGCCCGAGTACTTCGACAGGCTGCGGCCCTTCGCGTGATACCTGGCGCCGTCCGTGTTGTCGATGAACGTGTACGCCTCGACGTTCTTCGCGTCGGTGTAGTCGCGCGTCAGGCAGCCGTTCAGCGTGACCGAGTCGGGTTTCTGAGCGGGGGCCGGCGCCGCGGGCGCCTGCGCCAGAATCATGGCGGCGAGCAGGAAAGTCGTCATACGCCCAATGTAATGCAGGTCTCGCGCCAACCGCGATACAATCCTCACCCTATTAAAGGAGTTGCCCGATGACGCAGCGTGCTTTGGGAATCTTGATGTCCGGCGCTTCGCTTCTGCTCGCCGCGAACGCCTACGCGCAGGCACCGAATGCCGCGCCTCCGCCACCGCCGTCCGTCAAAGTCGGACAGGCGGCTCCCGATTTCTCGGCACGATATCTCGCGATGGAGAACGGCCGTCCGAGCTTCAAGACCGTGAAGCTCAGCGAGTACAAGGGCCAGAAGAACGTCGTCCTCGCGTTCTTCCCGGCGGCGTTCTCGCCCGGCTGCACGAGCGAGATGGCGAAGTATCAGGAGAACTCGGGCCAGTTCAACGCGAACAACACCGTCATCCTCGGGATGAGCGTGGACAGCACGTGGGCCAACGCCGCGTTCGCCGACAAGCTCGGCGTGAAGTTCAACATCCTGAGCGACGCGACCCGCGACATCAGCAAGAGCTACGGCGTGTGGAACGAAGGGCAGCTCGTCGCGAACCGCACGACGTTCGTGATCGACAAGAACGGCGTGGTGCAGAAGGAATTCATGGCGACCGAGGCGCTCGACCCCGCGAAGTCGCTCGAGGCGTGCCAGCTGCTGAAAGAAGTGAAGTAATCGAGAATCGCAGCTGTAGGGCGGACCTTCAGGTCTGCCGTGTCAGTACCTGCGGTTCTGCTGCCGCATGATGTCGAACTTGGCCGTGTCCGCCACGGCCATCACCGCCATCACGCCGGCCTGAACGGGATCGGTCACGACAAGGTCGGCGGCGTCGGGCACGCTGCCGGCCATGTTGAGTGAAATCACCCGCAGGCCTTTCGCGCGCACGTCTTCCACCGCCTTCGTAATCTCTCCCCCCATCAGCGCGCCCGCGAGCACGAGCAGCTTCACGCGCGGCAGCAGGACGATCGATCGCACCGCCGTCGCGAGATCGTGTTCGCCGACCAGCGGGATTGTGTCCACCGAGATGTGCTCGCCGCGGATGTTGTGGCGATCGGCTTCGAGGATCGCGCCCATCGCGACCTGGCCCACCTGCGCGCCGCCGCCCATGACGACGATGCGCTTGCCGTACACCTTGCCGAAGCTCTGCGTGACGTCGACGCGCATGACGCCGGGGACGTCCTGCAGCTCGCTGACGATCTGCTCGAGCGCCGTCCCGGTCGAGAACTCGAAGTAGACCTCGGCCTCGCGGTGCGGCTCGTGGACGATGTCGATGTGTTCGATGTTCGCGTTGTGCCGCGCGAGCACCTCCGTCACCCGGAACAGCATGCCCGGCTGATCGGCCAGAGTGGTCAGGACTGCATGTGACGGCATAGGGAGTGTGTCTACCGACTTTAGCACGGGCGACGCGCCGGTATAATCGGACGTTCATGGCCGCCAATCCCTACGCGTCGTTTGTCGGTCCTCGCAATCCGATCGAGGTCATCGAAGAAACGTCGCGGCGGCTGAACGAAATCGTCAACAGACTTGCTACGGGATCGAATCTCGAGTGGCGTCCCGCGCCCGGCAAGTGGAACGCGCGCGAGATCATCTGCCACCTCGCCGACTGCGAGATCGCGTTCGCGTTCCGCCTGCGGCAGACGCTCGCCGAGACGAACCACGTCATGCAGCCGTTCGATCAGGAGAAGTGGGCCGGGATGTACGGCGGCCTGAGCGCGCGCGGCGCGCTCAGTGCGTTCTCCTCGCTGCGTGAATGGGACCTCGCGCTCATTCAGAACACGCCCGCCGACGCGATGGGGAAGAAGTGCAGCCATCCCGAGCGCGGCGACATGACCTTCCGCACCATCGTCGAGACGATGGCCGGGCACGATCTGAATCACCTGCAGCAGCTCGACGCGATCGCGACGGGCTTCAGTAAATAATCGTCGTTCAGCGTTCAGCGTTCAGAGTTCAACGTTCAAGGCCTCTGGCTCGCCGGGGGCACCAGCCCGTTCAGCCGCAGATACACCACCATCTGGCCGTACGTGTCCTGGGTATGCCCGATCAGGAACGCGTAGATACGTGCGCGAGTGGACGGCCCCATCCACGGCGGGCCGGCGATCGATCCGGCCATCGTCTGATCGGTCTGCTCGTTGAGGATCGCGGTGCCGTAGTCGAAGCTCTCCGACATCGCTTTGATCATGTCGGCCTTCGTCGACGCCTTCTCGTTGATCGCCGGCACCGCCGCTTTGCCGCCGAGTGTCTTGAGCACCATCATGTTGATCTGCGCGATGTGCATGACGTGGCCGCCGAAATCGCGCTGCGCGGGCGTCGGCTTGAACGAGAACTTGTCCTGCGGCATCGCCTCGGCGATCTTCACGAGCGTCGCCTTCTGGCCTTCCCATTCCTTGAGGAAGTCGTTCTTGAGCGTTCCCGTCTGCTGCGCGAGCGGGTGGACGTTGCCGGCGACGACGAATGCGGCCGCGGCGGCGGCAACTGCGAACACGCGATAGGTGCGAGCCATAAGACCTGTAGCCTCCTGTTGAGAAGTGCGATTATAGAACGTGACGCGAAGCGCTGAACGGTGAACGATGAACACTGAACCTGACTTCCACCACTTCGAGCAGCAGGGATGGGAGCGCGCCGCGGAGTCCTACGGGGACGCGTTCGGCAGCCTCACGTCGCAGACGATCCCGGCGCTGCTGAAAGCCGCGGGCGTCGCGCGCGGGACGCGTCTGCTCGACGTCGCGTCGGGTCCCGGCTACGTCGCCGCCGCGGCGGCGCAGCTCGGCGCGTCGGTCGTCGGCATCGACTTCTCGTCGGAGATGATCGCGCTGGCGATGCGGCAGCATCCCGGCCTCGAGTTCGTCGAAGGCGACGCCGAGTCCCTGGCGTTTCCCGATCGATCGTTCGACGCGGTGGCGATCAACTTCGGCGTGCTGCACCTCGCGCGTCCCGACGCGGCGCTGGCCGAAGCGCGCCGCGTGCTCAAGCCCGGCGGCCGCTGCGCGTTCACCGTGTGGGCGGCGCCGGACACGTCGGTTGGCTTCGGCATCGTGCTCAAGGCGATCGAGACGCACGGCCGGCTCGATGTGCCGCTGCCGGCGGGTCCGCCGTTCTTCCGTTTTGCGGACGCGGAGGAGTCGGCGCGCAGCCTGCTCGCCGTCGGTCTCACGGACACGCGTGTCGAGAAGGTGCCGCTCGTCTGGCGGCTGCCGGCCGGCGATGCGCTGTTCGAAGCGTTCCTGCACGGCGCCGTCCGGACCGCCGCGCTCCTGCGCGGCCAGACGACGGATGCGCTGGAGGCGATCCGGCGCGCCATCAGGGACGGGGCGGAGAAATATCGCAGGGGCGCCGCCATCGAGCTGCCGATGGCCGCGGTCTTGAGTTCGGGGTCGCGTCCGTAGCGTCAGCCTTTAGCCGGACGGCGGCGTCTAATGCAGCG
>DATNBT010000173.1:0-2704 GCA_035571855.1 Vicinamibacterales bacterium | reverse complement strand
TTCGAGAAAACCTCTCCGGCTCGCGATTACGGCGAGCTCATTGTCGAAAGGGACGCTGCGCGCGTCCGACATCCTCGAATGCGACGAGCACGGGACCGTCGTGGGAAAGTCGAAGGGCAGGCCGTCGGCCGAGACCCTTCTCCACGTGGAGATCGCGCGGCGGCGCGGCGCCGGCGCCGTGTTGCATACACATTCGGTTTGGAGCACGATGCTCTCGGATGCCTGGGCGCCGGCGCCGGACGCGTCCGTGGTGATCGAAGGCTACGAGATGCTGAAGGGCCTCGCCGGCGTGACGTCGCACGAGCATCGCGAGCTCATTCCGATCGTCGACAACGATCAGAACATGACGCGGCTCGCGCACCGGGTCGGCGAGACGCTCGAGCGGCATCCTGGCGCGCACGCGTTTCTGCTGCGGCGGCACGGGTTGTACACGTGGGGCGAGTCGCTCGCCGACGCCGAGCGGCACGTGGAGATTCTGGAGTTTCTGTTCGAGACGATCGGGCGCACGCAAGGAGGCCCATCATGGCGGTAGTCAGGATCCCTGAAGAGAATCGATCGATCAGCGACGACGGCGCCGTCGGCGCGTATCTCGCGGGCCGCGGCATCGACTACGAGCGATGGGCGCCCGGCGATCGCGGTCTCTCGGACGGCGCGACCGCGGACGCGATTCTCAACGCGTACTCGGACAAAATCGACGTGCTCAAAGCGCAGGGCGGCTACGTCACGGCCGACGTCATCGACGTCAACCCGGCGACGCCCAATCTCGAGACGATGCTCGCCAAGTTCAGCTCCGAGCACTGGCACGACGAAGACGAAGTGCGTCTGATCGTCGAAGGACGCGGCCTGTTCCACATTCATCCGGCGGACGGCGGTCCCGTGTTCGCGATCGAAGTCGAAGCCGGCGATCTGATTCGCGTGCCCCGCGGCACGCATCACTGGTTCGATCTCTGCGGCGATCGCCGCATCCGCGCGATCCGCCTCTTCCAGGACGTCACCGGCTGGACGCCGCACTACACGAATACCGGCGTCGACAAGAACTTCCAGCCGCTGTGCTTCGGCCCGCAGTACCTGCCGCCAGCCTCCATCCGGGCGTGAGCATCCGCCTGCGCGAACGCGGCGTCGACGCCGTCCTGCTCGACATCGAGGGCACGACGACGCCGATGGCGTATGTGTACGACGTGCTCTTTCCGTACGCGCGCGCGCGGCTGTCGGCGTACCTGAAGGCGCACGTGTCGGAAGAGGAGACGCGCGACCTCCTCGCGACGTTGCGCGTCGAGTGGCAGGAAGACGCGCGAAAAGGCGAGGAGCCGCCGCCGTGGGCGTTCGCCGACGTGCCCGCCGCCGCGCGATATCTCGACTGGCTCATGGATCGCGATCGGAAGTCGCCGTCGCTCAAGCGGATTCAGGGCGACATCTGGAAGGGCGGGTTCGAATCGGGCGAGTTGCGTCCGGATCTTTTTGCCGACGTCGCGCCGGCGTTCGCGCGGTGGAAGGCCGCCGGCGTCGACATCGCGATCTACTCGTCCGGAAGTGTGCTCGCGCAGAAGCTGATCTTCCGCGAGCACCTGGCGAGCCTGTCCGCGTTCTTCGACACCTCGGTCGGGCCGAAGCGGTCGGTCGACAGCTACCGCAGGATCGCAGGGGAACTGCAGCGGCCGCCCGAGCGGATGCTGTTCGTGTCGGATGTGCCCGAGGAGTTGAACGCGGCGCTCGACGCGGGGATGCAGATCGTTCTCGCGGTCAGGCCGGGCAATCGACCGGTCGAAGGCCCCGACTCGGTCGAAGAAATCTCGTCCCTGGACGAGCTACTTGCCTAGAAGCTCGGCGTCCTTCTTCTTCTGCGCCTCGTCGATCAGCCGGATGTGGTTGTCGGTGATCTTCTGAATCTCGTCGAGGCCCTTCCGCTCGTCGTCTTCCGAGATCTTGTGATCCTTCAGCAGTTTCTTCAGGCGTTCGTTCGCATCGCGACGGACGCCACGGACGGTGTTGCGGCCTTCCTCGGCGAGCTTGTGCACGTGCTTCGAGAGATCCTTCCGCCGCTCTTCCGTCAGCGCCGGAATCGGGATGCGCACGACCTTGCCGTCGTTGGCGGGGTTCAGGCCGAGATCTGACGCGCGGATCGCGCTCTCGATCGCTTTCAGCTGCGAGGGATCGAACGGCTGCGCGACGATGAGCGACGGCTCGGGCACCGACAGGCCTGCCACCTGATTGAGCGGCATCTTCGCGCCGTACGCCTCCACGTGGATGCCGTCGAGCATCGTCACCGACGCGCGGCCCGTGCGGACCCCCGCGAGCTCATGTTTGACGTGATCGAGCGCCGTGACCATGCGCTTGGTGGATTCGGCGTACAGGCTTTTTAAGTCGTTGGCGTCCATCGGTCGTTCCGTTACGCCGTGACGAGCGAACCGATCGGTTCGCCGGCGATGGCGCGTTTGATGTTGCCGGGCGTCTTGAGATTGAAGACGACGATCGGCAGGCGGTTATCCATGCAGAGCGAGATCGCCGTCGCGTCCATGACCTTCAGTCCCTTGTCGAGCACTTCCAGATAGGAGATGCGGTCGAAGCGCGACGCGGTCGGCTGGAGCATCGGGTCGGCGTCGTAGATCCCGTCGACCTTGGTGCCCTTCATGATGACGTCGGCCTTGATTTCCATGGCGCGCAGCGCGGCCGCCGTGTCGGTGCTGAAGTAGGGATTGCCGGTGCC
>DATNBT010000172.1:0-3124 GCA_035571855.1 Vicinamibacterales bacterium | reverse complement strand
AGACGCATCTCGCGAGCGAGCCGCACACGCCGGCGAACATTCCGTTCGTCCTGCTCGGCACGGGCCTGCTGTGGTTCGGCTGGTTCGGCTTCAACGCCGGATCCGCCGGCGCGGCGAACGGCCAGGCCGCGATGGCGTTCGCGACGACGAACACCGCGTCGGCGACGGCGGCGCTGACGTGGATCTTCATCGACGGCTGGAAGGGCCGGAAGCCGACCGCCCTCGGCTTCTGCGTCGGCGCCGTCGTCGGCCTCGTGGCGATTACGCCCGCGGCCGGCTTCGTCACCGTCGGCGACAGCCTGCTCATCGGCGCGATCGGCGCGGCGGTGTCGAACCTGATGGTCCACTGGCGATCGCAGACGACGCTCGACGACACGCTCGACGTGTTTCCCTGTCACGGCGTCGGCGGCATGGTGGGCATGATCCTCACCGGCGTCTTCGCGAAGGACGTCGGCCTCGTCACCGGCGCGACGACAACGTTCATTCATCATCTGATCGCGCTCGTCGGCGTCGTCGCGTATGTGGGAATCGGATCGGCCGTGCTCTACAAGATCACCAACGCGATTATCCCGATGCGCGTGACCGAGGCGGACGAAGAAGTCGGCCTCGACATCAGCCAGCACGGCGAGGTGATGGACGAAGCCGCGGCTAACGCGGCGTTTGGCCCAGGGTCGAGACGAATTTAGCCACGACCTCGGTGACGTCGCGATGTTCGGCGTCGACGGCGTAGTTGAGCCGCCGCATCTGGCCGGCGTCGATCTTCCCCGCCAGGCTCTCGAGCGCCACGCGGACCTGCGGATACTTCAGCAGCGTCTGCGCGCGCGCGACGGGCGCGGCGTCGTAGGGCGGGAAATAGTGGCGGTCGTCCTGGAGCTGCACGAGATCGAGCGCGGAAATCAGTCCCGCGGTCGCGTCGCCCGCGATGAGATCGACCTGGCCGGATGACAGCGCGCGATAACTGAGCGTGAGATCCATCACGCGCGGGTTGCCGCTGAAACGCAGGCCGTACGTCTTCGCCAGCCCCGGGTAGCCGTCCGGCCGCTCGAGAAACTCGTAGCCGAAGCCGGCCCGCCAGCGCGGCGCCACGCGCGCGACGTCGTCGATCGTCTTCAGGCCGAGCGAACGCGCATCCTGTCCTCGCACCAGAATCGCGAACGTGTTGTCGAAGCCGAGGGGCGGGAGCAGCGTGCGTCCCGTGCGCGCGTAGTCGTCGCGGACCGTCGCGAAGACATTCGCCGAATCCGTCGCGACGGGTTGATGGAAGACCGCGGTGAGTGCCGTGCCCGTGTATTCCACGTAGACGTCCACGTCGCCCGTCATCAGCGCGCGGTCGCAGATCAGCGTTCCGCCCAGATTGAGCCTGCGCTGCACAGGCAGCCCGGTCTGGCGCTCGATCGTCTGCGCGACGAGCTCGCCGAGAATCACCTGCTCGGTGAAGTTCTTCGAGCCGACGACGATCGCGCCGTTCGCGCGTGCTGCGACAGCTCCACCGGACACCAGAATCACGGCGAGCACGACGCCGACGGCGACAAGCGCCGCCTTTCTCGACGCGGTGCGCCGTCGCGTCGACAACTGACGCTCAACCCACAACAGCGCGCCGTCGACCGCCAGCGCGAGCAACGCGGCGGGAATCGCGCCGGTGAGAATCACGGTGCTGTCGACCATCGACAGCCCGCGGTAGATGTACTCGCCGAGTCCGCCCGCGCCGATCGCTGCGGCAATCGTCGCCGACCCGACGCCGACGACGGCCGCGACACGCACGCCCGCCGCAATCGACGGCAGCGCGAGCGGCAGCTCGACGATGCGCAGGAGCTCGCCGCCCGTCATGCCCATCGCGACGCCGGCTTCTCGGATCGTCCGGTCGATGCCGGTGATGCCGGTGATCGTCGTGCGGACGATCGGCAGCAGGCCATACAGAATCAGGACGACGATCGCCGCGCGCGCGCCGACGCCGCCGACGAACGGCACGGGCAGCAGAAAGCCGAACATCGCGAGACTCGGGATGGTCTGGACGATATTCGCGATGCCGACGATCGGCGCGCTCAGCCGCGGACGCCGCGCCGCGAAGATCCCGAGCGGCACGCCGATGGCGACGGCGATGACCGTCGACGCTGCCACGAGCAGCACGTGCTGTGCGAGCAGTCCCGCCAGCTCCGCGCGATGCGACGACCAGAAGTTGAACAGGCGGCTCATCCGCCCGCGCCGCTCCGCGGCTTCGGCGAGACGGGTTCGAGCAGCCGCATCACTCGCGGATCGCGCGACGACGAGAGCCGGCCGGGCGTGTCGAAGGCGACGAGCTCACCGGCGTCCAGCACGCCGATGTGCGACGCCAGCGCGAACGCCTCCCGCATGTCGTGCGTGACGATGACCACGGTTTTTCTCAGCCGATCCTGAATCTGCCTGAACTCGACATGCAGTTCAGCGCGCGTGATCGGATCGAGCGCGCCGAACGGCTCGTCCATCAGCAGCATCGGCGGATCGACGGCGAGCGCGCGGGCGACGCCGACCCGCTGGCGCTGGCCGCCCGACAGCTCGTCGGGCCAGCGATGGGCGAACGTCGTCCGATCGAGCCCGATGAGGTCGAGCAGCTCGTCGACGCGCGACGCGATGCGCGCGGCATCCCAGCCCTCGAGCGTCGGCACGACCGCGATGTTGCCGGCGACGGTCATATGCGGAAAGAGACCGACGTCCTGCAGCACGTAGCCGACGCGGCGGCGCAGCTTGATCGGCTCCCACGCGCGGGTCGGCGCGCCGTCCACGAACACGTCGCCCTCGTCCGGGTCGAGCAGCCGGTTAATCATCTTGAGGATCGTGGACTTCCCTGCTCCGCTGCGGCCGACGAGCGCGACGACATCGCCCGCGTCGACGGAGAGATTGAAATGCTCGAGTACGCGCGTGCCACCCGGGCGGGTGAACGAGACGTCGCGGAACTCGAGCGCCGGCATGCGGGAATGCTAGTTCATTTCGGCTGACTCAGGCGCGCGTGGCGGCGGCGATGATCGCTTTCGCGGCTCGATGGCTCGCGCCGACGCTTCCGAGTTTCTGACGGACGTCGCGGAGCCCGTCGCGAATCTTCGCCGCGCGCGCCGCATCCGTCAGCATCGACAGCGCCTCGCGCGCGACC
>DATNBT010000171.1:0-2175 GCA_035571855.1 Vicinamibacterales bacterium | reverse complement strand
GTTCATGAAATGCTTCGCGCCGCAGTACGCGGACCGGATGGTGGCGAACGGCACGCGTCCCAGCATCGACGAGACGTTGATAATGTGGCCCCGGCCGCGCGACGCGTCCCTGGAGGAGAGGAGCTGTGCCATCCGGCTATGTTAGCCCTCAGCTGTTCTCTTCGTGGCTCTTCCGCGAGTAATGGGGGCTGTACTGCAGTCCGTACGGCGTCGCCTGCGTCGACGCGGCTTTGTGCTTCGCAAACTCGACGCGCGCTTCGTCGAACGCTTTCAGGTCATCGGGTGACGCATCGATGAGGTTGACGTCTTCGCGCGGCACGAACATCACCTGGCCGATCGGGATCGGGTGTTCGACGGTGATGCCTTCGCCGGCCTGCAGCACGTAGCGGAATTCGGTTTCGTGCGCGTACCAGTCGGTCTCGACGCGGACGACGAGCATCGGCGCGACGGGACGTTCGATGTTGTTGAAGATCGGCGTGTAGACGGTGTCCCAGCCCTTCGGCGTCTTGAAGTTCGTCGCGCCGCGCATGGCAATCGCCCCCGCCGGCGTGCCCATGTCCTCGGGCACGAGAAACACGCGCATCACGGCCAGCGCGGCTTCGCGCGAGAGCAGCGGCGGACCGATGAACGTGACGTCTTCTTTCACCATGCCCACGCCGCCGCTCGACAGGCTCATCGTGATCTGGAAGATCGGCGTCGGCTTGCCGTCCTGCGTCTTCAGGTAATAAACGAACTTGTACCGGCCTTCGCCTTCGTACTCGAGATAGACGGACTCTTTCGGCTCGAGCGGGGCGTAGACCATGAATCCCATCGCGCTGCCGGCTTCGAGCACCGGACAATGCCGTGCGTGCTGCGGCAGCAGCGGCCGCGTGCCTTCGCGTTTCGGCTTCAGGCCCGCCCCGGGCCGGCGGGAGTTCGGAAGCAGACGTACGTTCATAGGCGGATATGGTAACGCGTAGTCTCCAGTCTCCAGTCTCCAGTCGACCGATGACTGATGACTGATGACTGACGACCGGAGACCGGAGACTAAAATCGTGTCGTGTCCCCGCCCGTCGTCACGAGGTTCGCTCCGGCGCCGACCGGCTTCCTGCACCTCGGGCATGTGTTGAACGCCATCGAAGTGTGGAAAGCCGCGCGGGAATCCGGCAGCGGCGGCCGCGTGCTGCTGCGCATCGAAAACCACGACCGGCAGCGCAGCCGGCGCGACTACGAAGCGGCGATTCTCGAGGATCTCGACTGGCTGGGATTCGACGCCGACGGTCCGGCCGTCAGACAGAGCGAGCGGGGCGGGATCTACCAGGCCGCACTCGATTCGTTGCGCGCTCGCGGCCTCGTGTACGCGTGTTCGTGCTCGCGGACGGATTTCGACGGACAACGCTATCCGGGCACGTGCGCGACGAAACACCTCGAAGACGAACCAGGGCTCAGCCTGCGCGTGCGTCTAGCGCCGGCGATCGAGCGGTTCGACGACCTGCGCCTCGGCCCGCAGGCCCAGCAGCCGTCGGCGCAGTGCGGCGATCTCGTCGTCCGCGACCGCGACGGCAACTGGACGTACCAGTTCGCCTGCACGGTCGACGACTGGAAGCAGAATGTGAATCTCGTCGTCCGGGGAGCAGATCTGCTGGACTCGACGGGACGCCAGATTCAGCTCGCGCGGCTGCTCGGGCGATCCGAGCCGCCGCGGTTTCTGCACCACGAGCTGATCATGAAGTCGCCGTCGCAGAAGCTGAGCAAGTCCGACGGCGACACCGGCGTGCGCGACCTGCGCGCGAAAGGCTGGACGCGCGAAGACGTGCTACGTGCCGCAGGCCGTCGATGACAGGCCGGCGAGGCTGCTGCGATAGGCCGGGAAGCCCGAATAGAACGACGTCGTCGACGTGTTGAATGCCTGCTGAAACGCGGTCGCGAACGTCGTGCCCCTTCCGATCGCGCTGCCGTATGTGATGAGCGCCGGCATGCCGGCCGCGTTCACGAGCTGATCGACGCCGAGCATGCTGAGTTCGTACGACCACGGCAGCGGCTGAAAGCCGGCGCCCGTTTCCATCACATCCAGGTTGGCGCTGGCCGACGCGCCTTTGGCGCTTGCCGCTTGAACGTTGCAGCCGCGCGCCGTGTCGAGCGCGACGAGTCCGGAGTTGGCCACGCCGCGCCAGCCCATGTACTCCGCGCTGCCCT
>DATNBT010000170.1:0-4699 GCA_035571855.1 Vicinamibacterales bacterium | reverse complement strand
GCAGCAGCCGCCGGCCTATTCAGCGAAGAAGATCGGCGGTGAGCGGAGCTACAACCTGGCGCGGCGCATCCCGCCCATCCCGCCCGTCCCGCCGATCCTGCCCTTCCCGCCCTTGCCGACGTGGAGATCACCGTTCACCGCCTCGACATCATCGGCGTCGACGGCGAAGACGTGACGCTTCGCGTCGAGTCGTCGGCAGGCTTCTACGTCCGCTCGCTGGCGCACGACCTCGGGCAGGCGCTCGGCACAGGCGCGCACCTGTCGGCGCTCCGTCGGATCGCGTGCTCCGGGATCACGCTGAACGACGCCACGCCGCTCGAATTCGCCGAGCAGAGCCGTGAAGAGGCGATGGAGGCGATGCTGCCGATGGAGGCCATGCTGCCCGAGCTGGCGGCCGTCGTGCTGAACGACGAGACGCTGCTGCGCGCGGTGCACGGGCGCGATATCCAGGCGCCGGGGACCGTCGCCGGCACGTACGTGCGGCTGGTCGACCCGCTGGGGCAGCTGGTCGGTATCGGCGAGGCGACGGGCGTCCCGGGGCTTTTGCACCCTGCCGTCGTACTGAGATAACATATTGAGCTTGTTCGACTAAGAAAGACGAACGCATACGGCGGTCCGGTTGCGACTGGGCCGTTCGTGGAGGTACGCAGTTGGCTCTGAGCAAAGATCGCAAGACGGAACTGATCGGCACGTTCAAGACCCACGAAGGCGACACGGGCTCACCGGAAGTTCAAGTCGCAATTCTCAGCGAACGCATCAACTACCTCACCGAGCACTTCAAGTCGCACGCGAAGGATCACCACTCGCGGCGCGGGCTGCTGATGCTCGTCGGTAAGCGGCGCCGGCTGCTGGACTACCTGAAGACCAAGGACGTGCAGCGCTACGCCGACCTGATCCGCAAACTGAACATCCGGAAGTAAGGCGCAGACTTTTCGATTTATGACAACACGCGAAATCTCCATTAACGGCAAGCCTCTTCGTCTGGAAACCGGAAAGCTGGCGAAGCAGGCGGCTGGATCGGTCGTCGTGCGTCACGGCGATTCGGTCGTCCTCGTCACCGCGAGCCGCGCGGCCAGCCCGCGCGAAGGCATCGACTTCCTTCCGCTGACGGTCGACTACCGCGAGTACGCCTACGCCTCGGGCCGCATTCCCGGCGGCTTCTTCAAGCGCGAAGGCAAGCCCGCGGAAAAAGAAGTCCTGACGAGCCGCGTCATCGACCGGCCGATCCGGCCCCTCTTCCCCGCCGGCTGGCGCTACGAGACGCAGATCATCGCGCTCGTGCTGTCCGCCGACGGCGAGAACGACACCGACGTCCTCGCGCTCACGGGCGCGTCGGCGGCGCTGGCGCTGTCGGAGATCCCGTTCATGAAGACGATTGCGGGCGTCCGCGTCGGCCTCGTCGACGGCACCTACGTCATCAACCCGACGTTCGCGCAGCGCAAGGAAAGCAAGCTCGACCTGGTCGTCGCCGGCAGCAACGACGGCCTCGTGATGGTCGAGGCGGGCGCGAAGGAAGTGACCGAAGCGCAGGTCGTCGAAGCGCTCAACCAGGCGCACGCGGCGATCAGGAAGATCATCGCCGAGATCGACGCGTTGGCGAAGGACGCCGGCAGGAAGAAGCTGGCGCACGAGGTGAAGCAGATTCCCGCCGACTTCCACCGCGAGATCGAGGGCGCGTGGTACGAGAAGCTCGCCACCGCGATGCGCATCCCGCACAAGCTGGAGAACTACGAAGCCGTCGACAAGTTGAAGAAAGAGCTCATCGCCTCGATTCCGGAGACCGAGCTCGAGAAGCGCGCCGACGCGAAGGCGATCTTCTCCGAGATGAAAGAGAAGGTCACGCGCGAGGAAGCGCTCAACAAGGGCGTGCGCCTCGACGGACGCAAGTTCGACGAGATCCGCCCGATCTGGATCGAAACCGGCGTGCTGCCCCGCACGCACGGATCGGCGGTCTTCACGCGCGGCGAGACGCAGGCGCTCGTCACCTGCACGCTCGGCACGGCCGACGATGCGCAGAAGATCGAGACGTATGAGGGCGAGATGTGGCGGAGCTTCATGCTCCACTACAACTTCCCGCCGTTCTCGGTCGGCGAAGTCGGCCGCATGTCGGGCCCGGGCCGCCGCGAAGTCGGCCACGGCGCGCTCGCCGAGCGCGCGCTCGTCAACATGCTGCCTACCGAAGATCAGTGGCCGTACACGATCCGCATCGTGTCCGACATCCTCGAAAGCAACGGCTCCTCGTCGATGGCGTCGGTCTGCGGAGGCTCGCTCGCGATGATGGACGCCGGCGTGCCGCTCAAGAACGCCGTCGCCGGAGTCGCGATGGGCCTCGTGATGGACGAGAAGACGGGCAAGTACGCCGTCCTCACCGACATCGCGGGCGCCGAGGACCACTACGGCGACATGGACTTCAAGGTCGCCGGCACGGCGCAGGGCATCACCGCGCTGCAGATGGACATCAAGGTCGCCGGCGTGACGCCGGAGATCATGACCAAGGCGCTCGAGCAGGCGCACCGCGGACGGCTCTTCATCCTCGACAAGATGAAGGAAGCCCTCGGGACGTCGCGCCAGAACATCTCCATGTTCGCGCCGCGCATCGTCACGATCCGCATCCCGGTCGACAAGATCCGCGACGTCATCGGCCCCGGCGGCAAGATGATCCGCAGCATCATCGAGCGGACGGGCGTGAAGATCGACGTGGAAGACGACGGCCGCGTGAACGTCGCGTCGGCGGACGGCGATTCGGCCGCGCGCGCGATCTCGATCATCCAGGAGCTCACCGCGACGCCGGAGCTGAACAAGACCTACGTCGGCAAGGTGCAGCGGATCACGGATTTCGGCGCCTTCGTCGAGATCATGCCGGGCACCGACGGCCTGCTCCACGTCTCGGAGATCGCGAACCACCGCGTGAAGGACGTCCGCGACGAGTTGAAAGAAGGCGAGCAGATCGCCGTCAAGGTGATCAACATCGACCCGACCGGCAAGATCCGCCTGAGCCGCAAAGCGCTGTTGCAGGAACAGGGCGGCGCGGCGCCGGCAGCCCCCGCGAAGTCGTAAGACCCGCGAGCCCTCGAGCGGCCCTTTCAGGGCCGCTTCCCCGCTACGCCTGAACGATGTTGTTGCGGATGGCGTACCGAACGAGGTCGCTGACGGACCGCAACTGCAGCTTCCGCATCAGGTTGGCCCGGTGTGCTTCGATCGTCTTCACGCTGATGCCGAGCGCGGCCGCCGCCTCCTTGTTCCCCTTCCCTTCCGCCAGCAGCTGAATGATCTCGCGTTCGCGGGCCGTGATGGCGTGCGAGGGCGCCGGCTCGACCGCGTCGACCCGGCGAAGGTAATCGTCCAGCACGAACTCCGTCACCGCCGACGTCAGAAACGGCTTGTGCTGCCGCAGCGTGTCGACGGCGGCGACGAGGCTCTCGTCGGCGTCCGACTTGAGCACGTACCCGCGCGCGCCGGCCTGCAGGACGTTCCGCGCCAGCTCCTCTCCGTTATGCATCGTCAGGACGAGCACTTCCGTCCGCGGCGCTTCTTTGACAATCTGCCGCGTCGCGTCGAGGCCGTTCAGCTCCGGAAGGCTGAGATCCATCACGAGGATGTCCGGCTGCAGCCGTCTGGCGATCTCCACCGCTTCGCGGCCCGTCGCGCCCTCGGCCACGACCTCCCAGCCGGCCTGCGATTCCAGCAGGGCGCGCACTCCGCGCCGGACGACCGCGTGGTCGTCGACGATGGCGATGCGAAGCGTCGGCGTCACAGGCCTTCGAGCTCCAGCGGGACGCCGACGCGAACCGTCGTGCCCGCGGACGTCGATTCGATGTCCAGCGTTCCGCCGAGCAGCGTCAGCCGCTCGCGCATGCCGGCGATGCCGACGCCCATCGCGCCCTCGCCGTTCCTGAGCCTCGCGACCAGATCCGCCGGGATGCCCCGTCCGCGATCGGCGATCTCCATCGAGAGGCCGCCGTCGACGATGGCGAGCCGGATGCGCGCGGTCGGGCTTTCCGCGTGGCGGTGGATGTTGATCAGCGCCTCCTGCACGACGCGAAACAGCGTCGTCTCGAGGTCCTGCGGCAGGCGCTGAAACTCCGGCGGCACGTCGAGATCGACGGCGATGCCGCTGCGGGCGGCAAAGCCCTCGGCATACCAGCGCACCGCGGACAGCAGGCCGGCTTCGTCGAGCAGCGGCGGATGCAGGAGGTACGACAGCGTCCGGATGCCGCTCATGGAGCCGTCGGCGAGCTGGATGGCGCTGCCGAGCAGGTCGCGATCGACGCCGGACAGGCGATCGGACGTGCGAGTGAGCCGCGCCAGCAGCATCTTCAGCGCCGCGAGATCCTGCGCCATGGTCTCGTGCAGCATGCGGGCAATCCGCCGCCGCGCCTCGTCCTGCGCGTCCATCAGCCGCGCCGCCAGCCCGCGCAGCTGCGCCGCGGACGCCTCCAGCGCCGCCTCCGCGTTCTTGCGCTCGGTGATGTCCTCGTTCACGACGACGGCGCCGACGATCGCGTTGCTGCTGTCGCGGATCGGCACGGCGGAGTTCTGAATGATCCTCCGGGCGCCGTCGTAGGCTTCGATCTCGACGAGCTGCTCGATCGAGGTCTCGCCCCTGGCGAGGGCGCGCTGCGAGCCCCACTCGTGCGGTTCGACAGGCTTGCCGGTGTCGTACCACCACGCCCTGGTTCGTGCGTAGCGGGCCGACGGA
>DATNBT010000169.1:0-4189 GCA_035571855.1 Vicinamibacterales bacterium | reverse complement strand
TGGCGGTAGTCTTTGGCGGTCACCGCCGCCTGCGCGCGCTTGAGCGCGTCGATCGCGCCGGTGAATTCGTCGGGCGCGTAGCGATCCGCGCCGGCGCTGTGCGCGGTGTCGATGGCCTGTTGCGCCTGCTGGATTTCCTTGGCGGGCGGGTCGTCGCCGCACCCCGTCATCAGCCCCGCCACCAGCACCGACGCGGCGATGAGCGAGCCTGAGCACAGACGACGGCCGATCGACATGGTTCATAAGTATAAGCCTGTAGTACGATGAAAGAGCTGTCGCCGGGCGATCGTCCGAGAGAAAAACTGATCGCGCACGGAGCGGAGGCGCTCGGCGATAACGAACTTGTCGCCGTGCTCGTCGGGAGCGGCTGCAAAGGCCGCGACGCGCTCACGGTGGCGAACACGCTTCTGGCGGCTCGAGGCGGACTGCACGGGCTCTCGCGTTCGACGGCCGCGGATCTGCGGCGCGCCTGCGGCGTCGGCCGCGTGAAGGCCGCGCAGCTCGTGGCGGCGATCGAGCTCGGGCGCCGCACGCTGGCGCGTCCGTCGCGCGACCGCGCGCGGCTGCTGTCGCCGGTGGACACGGCCGACTACCTGATGCCGGCCTTCGGCGGGCGGGCGGTCGAGCAGTTCGGCGTCGTGCTGCTCGACACCAAGCACCGCGTGATGCGGAGCACGATCGTCGCGTCCGGCACGCTGAACTCGACGGTCGTCGAACCCCGGGACGTATTCCGCGAGGCCGTGCAGAGCGGCGCCGCGGCCGTCGTCGTCTTCCACAACCATCCGTCCGGCGATCCGCTTCCAAGCCCAGACGATGACGAGTTGACGTGGCGGCTCAGAGCAGCGGGCGTGCTGATGGGGATCGATCTCGTCGATCACGTGATTCTGGGTGAGGGGAAGTACTACAGTTTCAAAGGGGCCGATCGTCTGTGAGCCGCGTGCTGTATTTCGACTGCTTCTCGGGAATTGCCGGCGACATGGTGCTCGGCGCCATGCTGGATGCCGGCCTGCCGTTCGACGGCCTCAAGCGCGCGCTCGGCAGCCTCGCGATGCCGGGATACGACGTGCAGGCGACGAAGGTCGTGCGCGGCGGCATCTCCGCCACGAAGTTCGTCGTCGACGATCGGCCTGCCGTGAGCGAGCGAAGCGAGCCGAAGGGCCATCCGCACCGCCATCTGCCGGGGATCTTCAAGCTGGTCGATCAGTCCGCGTTGTCGCCGGCCGCGAAGGATCGCGCGAAGGCGATGTTCCAGCGGCTCGCGGAAGTCGAAGCGTCGATTCACGACATGCCGGTCGAGAAAGTGCATCTGCACGAAGTCGGCGCGGTCGACTCGATCATCGACATCGTCGGCGCGGTGCACGCGCTCGAGTGGTTCGGCGCGGACCGCATCGTGTCGTCGCCGCTGAACGTCGGTGGAGGCATGGTGAAGTCGGCGCACGGGACGATTCCGGTGCCGGCGCCGGCCACCGTTCGCCTGCTCGGCGACGCGCCGATCTACAGCGGCGAGGTGCAGAAGGAGCTCGTGACGCCGACCGGCGCGCTGATTGTGTCCTCGTACGCGACGTCCTTCGGTCCGCTGCCTGCGATGAACGTCGAGCACGTCGGCTACGGCGCCGGCGACGGCGATTTTCCTGGGACGCCGAACGTGCTGCGCGTGCTGATTGGACGGGAGTCAGGTCCGCCACAGGTAGTGTCCGGCTTCAGCCGGACCGGCGATCGGGTCGTCGTCATCGAATGCGAGATCGACGACATGAACCCGCAGATCTTCGGCGTGGTGATGGACCAGCTCTACGCCGCGGGAGCGCTCGAGGTGTTCTACGTTCCCGTGCAGATGAAAAAGAACAGGCCGGGGACGCTGCTCACGGTCGTCGCGGCGCCGGCGCTGCGCGGCGCGATGTCTGAGATCATCTTCAGGGAGACGACGACGATCGGGCTGCGTCATTCAGAAGTCGAGCGCGACTGCCTGGTGCGCGAGCTCGTCGACGTCGAGACGCCGGTGGGGAAGGTGCGGATGAAGCTCGCGTGGCGCGACGGCCGGGTGGTGAACGCCGTGCCCGAGTTCGAGGACTGCGCGAAGCTCGCCGCCGCGAAGAACCTGCCGGTGAAAGAAGTGCAGGCGCTGGCCGTGAAAGCGTGGGGACAGACATCGTGAGCCGGTTCTTTCTGACGACAGCCATCGACTACGTCAACAGCAGGCCGCACCTCGGGACGGCGTACGAGAAGGTGTGCTCGGACGTCATCGCGCGGTATCAGCGGATGAAGCTCGGCGCCGCGAACGTCTGGTTCCTGATGGGGAACGACGAGCACTCGCAGAACGTGTATCGCGCGGCCGTCGAACAGGGTCTCGATCCGGTCGCGTACTGCGATCGGATGGAAGAGGCGTTTCGCGTCTCATGGAAGGCGCTGGACCTGAGCTTCGACGACTTCGTCCGGACGACCCAGCCGCGGCACCGCGCGGGCGTGACCGAGCTGGCGAAGCGCATCTACGAGAAGGGCGACATCTACGAAGGCGTCTACGAAGGCTGGTATTGCGTCGGCTGCGAGGCGTTCAAGCAGGAGAAGGATCTCGTCGACGGCCGCTGTCCGCTGCATCCGAAGACCGAACCGCAGTGGATCAAGGAGAAGAACTACTTCTTCAAGCTGAAGAAGTACGAGAAGGCGATTCGCGATCACATCGCGGCGCATCCGGAGTTCATTCAGCCCGAGCCGAGGCGCAACGAGATCGTGCGGCTGCTCGAAGGCGGACTCGAGGACATCTCGGTGAGCCGCGCGGGACAGTCGTGGGGCATCCCGCTGCCGTTCGATCCGCAGAGCGTCGTGTACGTCTGGTTCGACGCGCTCATCAACTACATGTCGGCCGTCGGGCTGGGCACCGATCCGGCGATGCTCGCGCGCTGGTGGCCGGCCGACCTGCATGTCATCGGCAAGGACATCACGCGCTTCCACACGGTGATCTGGCCCGCGATGCTGATGAGCGGCGGCTACGAGTTGCCGCGCCAGGTCTTCGGCCACGGGTTCATGACCGTGAACGGCCAGCGCATGAGCAAGTCGCTCGGCACGGCAATCGATCCGGTCGAGGCGGCGGCGCGGTTCGGCGCCGATCCGCTGCGGCTGTACCTCGTGAAGCAGATCCCGTTCGGCGGTGACGGCGATTTCACCTGGGATCGGTACGACGAGATCTACAACGCGGATCTCGCCAACAACCTCGGGAACCTGGTCAGCCGCGTGACGTCGATGGCCCACCGGTATTTCGGCGGGACGCTGTCGGCAGGCGCGCCGTCGACGCAGATCGCCAGAGTGGCGGAGGAGACGGCGGCCAGATACCGGCAGTCGATGGACTCGCTGGCGATTCACGAAGCCGCGGCCGCCGTGTTTCGGCTGATCGACGCGACGAACCTGTTCATCGCGGACACGGCGCCGTGGACGCTCGTGAAGAGCAATAAAGAGAAGGCGCAGTCCGTCCTGTTCGACTGCGCCGAGGCGATCCGGCTGTCGGCCGTGTTACTGTCGCCTGTCATGCCGGCGTCGAGCCGTGAGATCCTGCGGCGCGTCGGCGCGTCAGCCGGCACCCTGGACCTTGCGCGCGACGGCGTGTGGCGCGCGGACGGGGAACGTTCGCTGCTGCAGGAAGGCGCGCTGTGGCCGCGCCACGAGACGAAAGACACCAAGGAGACGATCCACGTGAGTGACAACCCCGAAGCCGCCGCACCGGCGGCGCCTGCGCCCGCGCCCGCTGCTGCGGCGCCGGCCCCGGTGGCGGCAGATTCGAAGATCACGATCGACGACTTCATGAAGGTGGAGCTGCGCGTCGCGAAAGTGCTCGCGGCCGAGCGCGTGCCGAAGTCCAACAAGCTGGTGAAGCTGCAGGTGGACGTCGGCAGCGAGCAGCGTCAGCTCGTCGCCGGCATCGCCGAGGCGTACGAGCCCGACGCGCTCGTCGGCCGCACGGTCGTCATCGTCTTCAACCTGAAGCCCGCGAAGCTGATGGGCGTCGAGTCGAACGGCATGGTCCTCGCGGCGAGTCCTGACGGCGGCAAGCCGATGCTGGTCGGGTTCGAGAACCCGCCGGATCCGGGAACGCGCGTTCGATAGGCGGGACGGGGGATGGGCAGGACGGGCGGGACAGGCAGGATGGGCGGGATCGTCCGGAAGGGCGGGATGGGCGGGACGAAGATCGCCGCATGCGTCG
>DATNBT010000168.1:0-2560 GCA_035571855.1 Vicinamibacterales bacterium | reverse complement strand
GGCAAGGTGCTCGACGAATACGACCGCATCGTCGACGAGTACGGCCTGGGCGTCGTCGACGCCGTCGGCAGCATCACCGAGCAGCAGCGCGTGGTCCGGAATCTGATCGCGAAGCACATCGAGTCGATCGACACGGCGAGGGAGATCCCGCATGAGCAATCTGCCTGACGTCCCGCAGGACGCGGAAACGCCGGCGGGACGCTACTACGGCCGCGGCATTCCCTATCTGCCGCTCGACGGCTATCCCGGCAAGCTGATTGCGGTCGAGGGCACGGACGGCGTCGGTCGCAGCACGCAGATTCAGCTGCTGCGCGAGTGGCTCGAAGTGAAGGGCTACGGCGTCGTCGAGACCGGATGGACGCGGTCGCCGCTGATGCAGCCGACGATCGAGCTCGCGAAGTCGAGCAACACGCTCAACAAGCTGACGTTCGTGCTGCTCTACGCGACCGACTTCGCCGATCGCCTCGAGAAGGAAATCATCCCGGCCCTCAAAGCCGGCTTCGTCGTCCTCACCGACCGCTACATCTTCACCGCGCTGGCGCGCGCCGGCGTGCGCGGCGTCGATCGCGCGTGGCTGCGGACGCTCTACGGCTTCGCGATTGCGCCGCACCTCGTGTTCTACCTGAAGATCGACGTCGAGTCGCTGATCGGCCGCGTGCTCGAGTCGCGCGGCATGGACTTCTGGGAGTCCGGCATGGACCTGAAGCACGGCGACGACATCTACGACAGCTTCCGCACGTACCAGAACAAGCTGCTGCGCGAGTACGCGTCGATGGCCGACGAGTTCCACTTCCGCGTCGTCGACGCGCGGCGATCCGTCGTCCAGATCCAGGACGAGCTCAGACGACAGGTCGGGGCCTTCCTGGAACCGAGTGGTTCATAGTTCAGGGTTCAGGGTTCAGCGTCAGCGCTGAACCCTGAACTCCTGAACCCTGAACCCTGAACGACTAGCCAACAACCCCCGGTAGTCCCAGCGCTTTCCTGACGTAGGCGAGCTGTCCGACGTGATAGCTGTCGTGCAGCGCGATGAACGCGAGCTGATCGCCGAGCGTCTGCACGGAATTCGGCAGCTGTCCCTTCGCCGGCTGTGAGAGCTCCGCGTCGGTCAGCATGGCGAGCTTCGCGAACAGCCGCGCGTTGACGTCGCGCACGACCTCGACGATCTTCTCGCGGCTCGGATAGGTCGAGGGATCCTTCAGCTCAGCGCCGCGGCCGAACGCGTCGCCCCACCCCGGATCGAAGCTCTCGCCGAGCGCGTTGAGCACCCGTCCGCGGACGGCGGCCATGTGCGCGTAGATCCAGAGCATGGCGTTCGTGTTCGGCGTCGGCCGCTTCCAGAGATCGTCGGGCTTGACGCCGTAGAACGAGCGATCGGCAATCGCATCGTTGCCCGCGAAGATGAACGCGATCGGCTTGACGGCCGGATGGTAGACGTTCGACGTCCGGCCGAACATCTGCAGCAGGCCTCCCCATCCGCCCGGACCGGCCACCGACAGGCGCAGCTTCTCGAAGTCCTTGCCGTGCCGTTCGAGATGACGATGCTCGAGATCGACGCGCGTCATGCCGTTCGCTTCGGGCGTGAAGCGCACTTCGACCTCGCTCGACGCCGCCGGATCGAGATTCGTCACCTGGAAATCCGGCGCGATGTGCCACGCGAAGACGAGACGATGCGGCGGATCCCACGCGAGCACCGTGCCCCAGTGGCATTCGTTGCCGTCGGTCTCGCGTCCGTAGCAACGGCCGCCCACGCGCGGCTCGATGACCGCCTTCACCATCGGCTTCTTCCCGATGTGATGCGTCCGCGGCCACCACGTATCGAATCCGCCGGTGAAGACGTCGAAGGCGTGCTGGATGTCCGCCTTCACCGTCACGCTTCTGTTCACGGTCGCCGGTGCCTGTGTCGTCGTCATGATTTTTTCTCCGCTGCTTTTTTGAAGGCCTCGAGGGCGTGGGTCCAGAACTGATCGAAGTACTCGCGAAGGGCGTTGAGCCCCTGCGGATTGAGCTCGTAGATCCGGTTGCGGCCGTCGCGCCGCTCCGAGACGACGCGCGCTTCCCGGAGGATGCGCAGATGCTTCGAGATCGCCGGGCGGGTCACGTCGAAGTGGTCGGCGAGCTCGTTGACGGTGTGCGGCCTGCCGAGCAGGTATTCGAGCACCGCGCGCCGCGTGGGATCGGCGACGGCCTTGAACGCGGCGTCGGCCGAATAGGTAACCATATGGTTACCTATTATTCTCATCTCCGGCATCCTGTCAAGGCTGTGCCGGTCCCCGGCGAGCCGGCGGCGAGTCGAAGGAAATTTACACGCCCGAAACCACGGACGATTCGCGGCTTGTTACGGTTAGTTCGTGCTGCTTCAGGACCGTCCGGTGGTGACGACTCCCCCGGCCGTGAGCGCCTCCGCACTCCAGCCCGTGACGCCCGCTCCCCCGAAGATCGAAGTCGCGGGCATGAACTTCTATTACGGCGCGCGGCGCGTGCTCGAGAGCATCACCGTGAACGTGCAGCCCCACCAGGTGACGGCGCTGATCGGTCCGTCGGGCTGCGGCAAGTCGACGTT
>DATNBT010000167.1:0-7965 GCA_035571855.1 Vicinamibacterales bacterium | reverse complement strand
CCCGAGCGGACGGGGCCGGCCGAACAGGAACTGCTCCGCCGCGGCGTGTCGTTCCAGACCGAGGCGGCCCGCCTCGAACGGCTGCTGCACGATCTCGGCGTCGCCGATGTCGACGTGAGCGCCGGCCCGGCGGCCGGCACCGAAGACGAAAGCCGCGCGCTGCTGTCCTGGTGCGACGAGCGCCGCGTGCGTTCGATCCTCGTCATCAGCGGTCCGGATCATTCGCGCCGCGTCCGCCGCGTGCTTCGCCGCGCGCGCGGGAACAGCGCGACGAAGGTCCTCGTGCGCGCCTCCCGCTACTCGCCGTTCGATCCCGACCGCTGGTGGACGACACGCGACGGCGTCCGGACGGAGATCGTGGAGCTGGAAAAACTGCTGCTGGACGTCGCGCGTCACCCGATCGGGTGATCAGACGAACACGATGCGGCCGCGCATCTGCAGCGACCGGTCCGCGGCCTCGAGCAGCTTGACGATCCGCAGGCCCGCCACGCCGTCGTTGAACGGCCGCCGGCCGTTCATGACGCAGTCGGCGAAATACTGCAGCTCCGACCGCAGCGGTTCGATCTGCTCCACTTTCGGCGCCCACACGTCGCCGGAGCGATAGCTCACGAGCAGCTCGCGGTCGAGATCTTCCTTGCTGGTGATCTTCACGCCTTTGTCGTAGACGCGGATCTTCTCGTCCGCCGCCAGGTCGTTCCACACCAGCATCTTGTTCTGGCCGCCGATGAGCGTCGTCCTCACCTTGACCGGCGACAGCCAGTTCACGTTGACGTGCGCGATCACGTTGCTCGGGAAATAGACGGTGATGAATCCGACATCCGCCATGCCGTTGAGATGCCGGCCGCCCGTCGCGACCACGGCTTCCGGTTTCTCCAGGATCAGGTGATCCATGATCGACAGGTCGTGCGGCGCGAGATCCCAGACGACGTTGACGTCGTGCTGAAACAGGCCGAGGTTCACGCGCGTCGAGTCGAAGTAGTACAGCTTTCCGAGCTCGCCGCTGTCGACCAGCTCCCGGATCTTCGTCACCGGTCCGCTGAAGAGGAACGTGTGATCGACCATCAGCCTCAGGTTCTTCCGCTCCGCGAGCTCGATCAGGTCCTCCGCCTGCTCGGTCGTCGACGTGAGCGGCTTCTCCAGGAAGACGTGCTTGCCGTGCTCGAGGGCGCGTCTCGCCAGCGGGAAATGCGTCCAGACGGGCGTGACGATCGCGACGGCGTCGATATCGGGAGACGTGAGGATGTCGTCGACGTCGGTCGTCATCTGAATCGACGGATACTGGCGGTGCGCGCGCCTCAGCACCGCCTCGTTCTTGTCGCAGACCGAGACGAGCTCGCAGCTGTCGAGACCGTGAAGGTTCCGGACGACGTTCGGTCCCCAGTAGCCGTACCCGACGACGCCGACGCGGAGCACGTCCGAGGGCCGCTCGGACACCTCGTCGCTCCGCGGAAGTGTGCCCTCCCGGACGGGAACGGACGGAGCACCAGGAATGTTCATCATCAGCACGCACCTCTGCCGGACAGCACTGCCCGCGGCGTCGCGAGAAGGATTTTGATATCGGCCCAGATCGAGTGCGTCCTCGCGTGGCGGAGATCGAGTCGCACCATTTCGTCGAAGGTCGTACGGCTGCGGCCCGTGACCTGCCACAGTCCGGTGATGCCGGGCTTCGCGTCGATCACACGGTGGCAGTGCCAGGGTTTGTACTGCTCGAGTTCGTAGGCCAGCGGCGGGCGCGGGCCGACGAGCGACATCTCGCCGCGCAGCACGTTCACCAGCTGCGGCAGTTCGTCGAGGCTGGTCTTGCGGAGGATGCGGCCGATCGGCGTCACGCGCGGGTCGGCCGTCAGCTTGAACACCCCCGCCCCGTCGCCGGCGTCCGCGCGCGCGTTCGACGTGATGAACTGCGTGACGTACTCGTGATGGATCCTGTGATCGGCGCCCGCGTACATCGTCCGGAACTTGAGCATCCTGAAGGGCTTCATCTTCCGGCCGATGCGTTCCTGCCTGAAGAACACGGGCCCTTCGGACTTGAGCTTGATCGCGACCGCGATCAGCACGAACAGCGGCGCGAGCAGCGCCAGCAGGATCGCGCTGCCGGCGATGTCGATGCCGCGCTTGATCAGGTCGTAGACGATCGGATGCGCGTCGTCGTCGGGGACCGCGCCGGCGGGCGTGCGCCGGGCGTCGGCGTGGAGGTGCAGCCGCACGGTCAGCCGGCTCGCCGTCGTCTGGTCCGATCGTCTGACCAGTTCGCGTGAGAAGCGGGCTTCGAGGTCGGACATGCGGATCGTGTCCAGCGCGCCGACTTCCGGGAGGATGACGCCGATGGCCGTCCGCCACTCGAACCAGCCGAGCACGTCCGTTTCGCGGGTGACGGCGGTGAGCGCCTCGATCACCGGCACCCAGATGGAGGGATCGCGCGCATCGGCGCGATCCGCGAGCTCCACGACGAGCAGGAGGAACGTCTGATTCGACCGGTCCGCGCGCTTTCGTTCCTTCG
Source organism: Vicinamibacterales bacterium (assembly GCA_035571855.1). Taxonomy (GTDB): domain Bacteria; phylum Acidobacteriota; class Vicinamibacteria; order Vicinamibacterales; family CAVVIG01; genus DATNBT01. Next base: position 5,465 of record DATNBT010000167.1, on the reverse strand, counting down.
TCAGCAGCCCTTTGAAGAGCTCTTCGCTCAGGGGCCTCGGAGGCTCGCGACGTTTGTTCGGTCTGGTGCGCGGACGGGACATGGCGGTTTCTGGACTCATGACGGTCGTCAACCTTTCAGCTGGGGTCGACATCGATACACACGCACTCTGAACTGCCGCGCGACATCAGGCATAAGGCCCGTGGACAGCGCCTCGCCGATACGCTGTTGAATTCCCTTCGTCACCTCGGGCGGGCATTCGCCGTCGGCGCCCGTCAGCACGGCTCCGATCATCCGTTCTTCCCGATACCAGCCGACGACGTCGGTCTCGCGAAGCGAGGGCCACAGGCAATGGAAAACCCTCGAGGCGAGCGCGGAGTCGATCCTCGTGTCGGGCCGGGGCTTCTTCAGGTTCAACAACAGCAGCAGCACCGGCCGTTTCGCACGCGCGGCGCGCTTGCGCTCGATCTCCAGGCAGTACCGGAAGGCCTGTTCGTTGTAGGCCTGGCCGAAGCGCCCTTCGAGGGCGACGCCGTATGCGCGGCGATGCGCGGCTGCGTACATGTGGTGTCGGCGGGATGCCGTCTCTGTCAGGACGCGAGATCGATTGCCGGCTCTGCGAGCTCGCAGAGCAGCCGGCCTATCTTGTCGTGATCGTGCCGGAGGACGGGGCCGGCCACGAGAACGTCGGCGGCGACGATCACCGGGCTGTGCGTCGACGCCACGAAATCATGGCGGACCGGTTCGGCTCCGTGCGCCTCGTACCGCGAGCGCGCGGACGGCGGAATCGGCGTGTCGTTGACGACGACGAAATCGAGCGTCTCGGGAGGGAGGCCGTGCGCGGCGAGCGCCTGCAGATGCGCGGCGACGCCGAATCCGTCGGTCTCTCCAGGCTCCGTCATGAGGTTGCAGACCAGAATCTTCGTCGCGTCCGACGCCAGCACCGCGTCGACGATGCCGGGGACGATGAGCGCCGCGAGCACGCTCGTGTAGAAACTCCCGGGGCCGAGAATGATCGCGTCGGCCGCATCGAGTGCGGCGACGACGCCCGGCGCCGGCGACGCGTCCGCGGGTTCGAGGCCGAGCCGGAGGACCGTCGCCCCGCTGCGCGGGATCGCGGATTCGCCGCGGACCCTGCGGCCGTCGGCAAGGTCGGCCACCAGGTTGACCCTCGCGGTCGTCGACGGAAGAATCGCGTCCGTGATGCCGAGCAGCTCGGCCGCGAGCCGGATCGCCGTGATCTCATTCGCCGTCACCATGTGCAGGGCGGTCAGCAGCAGATTCCCCAGCGGGTGATCGGGACCCGGCGCCACCGACAGCCGGTACTGCAGCGCGGCGGTCACTTCGGGCGCCACGCGCGCGAGCGCGATGAGACAGTTCCGGATGTCTCCGGGCGGAAGCACGTCGTACTGCTGCCGGAGTATTCCGGAGCTGCCGCCGTCATCCGCGGCGGTCGCGATCGCCGTGATCCGGCACGCGCGCGGCAGATGGCGACGGAGACCCGTCAGCACGGCCGGCAATCCGGTGCCGCCGCCGAGCGCCACGACGCGGCGAAGCATCAGGACCGCTCTCCCTCTCGCGTCAGCAGCCGCTGCCACCAGCTCGTCTTCCGGTCGGCCGGACGCGTGTAGTAGTAGTGGCCGTACCCGTACTGGTCGGAGAGAGGCCGCCGATCGCCGTTGAAGACGATGCCGATCACTTTCGCCGCATCGAGCAGATGCAGCGCGTCCGTCACCAGCTTTCGCGGCGTCCTGTGCGCGCCCACGACCAGCAGAAACCCGTCGACCCATTTCCCGATCAGGCGGCAGTCCGGCAGCGGCACGAGCGGAGGCGTGTCGATGAGCACGCAGTCGTAGCGTTCCTTCACGTCGGCCAGAAAGGTCTCGAACCGGACGGAGTTCAACAGCTCGTAGGGCGCGTCCTGCGGGACGCCGGCCGGGACGATGGACAGGTTGAAGCCGTCGAACCGGCGGACGACGTCCTCGAACCCGTACGCGTCGTCCTGCAGCAGTTCGGACAGACCCGGCGAGGCATTGACGCCGAGCCCGAGGTACTTCGCGACGCTCGGACGCCGCAGGTCGGCGTCGACGACCAGGATGCGCGCGTCCGGCGCCTGGGCCAGCGCGCCTGCGAGATTCAGCGTCGTCACCGTCTTGCCGTCGCCGGGGGTCGGGCTGGTCATGGCCAGTACGTGGAGGCCTTCGTCTCTGCGCAGCCGTTCGATGCTCTGTCGAAGCGTTCTGTACTGATCGGCGGCGAACGACCCCGGTGCAATCAGGCTGACGAGCTGTTCGGCGATCCCGGTGCGCGGGACCGCCGGACGCGGCTGAACCGGCAATCCGTGCGATGCCGCCAGGAGGCTGTCGATGTCTCTGAGGACGCGCCCGCGGTCGCGCATTATCCGCGGCCGTCCGCCGTCGTAAACCTGGCGAGTTGTTCGTTGTTGCGTGCGATGTGACGCGACGCGGAGATCACCAGCGCGAGGCCGGCCGCGACCGACGCGGCGGCGAGCGCCATCCGCTGCCGTCTCCGCCGCGCATCGGCCGTCGTCGGAATGAACGGAATGCTGAACAGCGCCGGGACGTTCACGGACCCGCGCAGGTCGTCGACGCTGTGGAACGCGCGATCGAGCTTCTCGGCGATCAGCGCGGCGCCGACCGCAAGCGACAGCGCCAGGAAGAGCCCGAGCGCGAGCAGCTTCGGCCGGCTCGGCGCGGCGGGATCCCGCGGCGGAATCGCGGCGTCCAGAATCCGGAACTGCTCGACTTTCTGTCCGCGCTCCAGGCTCGCCCCCAGCTCCGCCTCCTCGTATTTCTTCTGCAGCGAGTCGTAGCGCTCCTTGGTCGACGCGCGGTCGCGGGAGAGCATCTCGAACTCCTCCTCGCGCTTCGGCACGTTTTCCACGCGCTGTTCGTAGGACACAATCGCCTTCCGGAACGACGCCTCTTCGCTCTTCAACGTGGCGAGCTCGGTTTCCGCGGCGGCGATGTCCCGGAGCAGGCGCGTTCGGGGCTCGGACGCGGATGCGGCGGCGGCTGACGGCCCGGCGGACGGCTTGAGCGGCGTGGCCGGCAGCAGCGCCGGACGTTCCGCGAGCTGGCGCTCGACGTCCGCAATCTCGGCGCGCAGCCGAATCACGTCCGGATACTTATCGGTGTACTTGCGCTGCATCTGCTGCAGTTGTTGTCTGAGCTTGGCCAGTTCTTCCGAAGCCGTCGAGCGGGCCGGCTCGGCGCCGGGCGTCGCGGCCTCGCCGGGCTTGAGATCGGCCAGCTGCCGCTCGAGCCGCTCGCGGCGATCCATGGCGCGCACCTGATTCTCTCCGTTCAGCCGCAGCTGCGTGTTCAGCCGCTCGAGCGTCGCCAGGTTGACGGTCACCTGCTGCGGAAGCTCGCCGATGTTTTTCAGGTTGAACTCGGCGACGCGCCGGTCCTGCGCGTCCAGTTCCTGCTTGACGCCATCGAGCTCGGTCTTGAGGATGTCGGCCGTTCTCACCGCCTGGCCCTCTCTGATCTTGCCGTTCTCGACGATGTAGGCCGACGCGAGCATGTTGGCGACGTCCGCGACGACCCGCGGGTTCCGGCCGGTGTATTTGATGGCGAACGCGATGGTCGGCGTGCGGCCGCCGGACGGCGACACGGTGTTGAGCTCGAGATCGATGTCGCGGCGCATCCGCTCGATGATCGTGTCGAAGGCCACGCCCTTCGCCCGAAGGTCCGGATACAGATCCAGGCGCGTGATCAGGTTGCCGAGCCGTTCGCGGCTCATGACTTCCTCGCGGATCGTCTGGATGCGCGTCTCGAGTTCGGCCGAGACCGCCGACCGCACGAACTCCTCGGAGATGTTCTGCGACTCCACAAGGACGGTGGCGGTCGCGCGATACAGATCCGGCAGCGTGACGGTGATGCTCACCGCGGCGGCGGCCACCGCGAAGAAGACGACGAGAGCGACCGCCCGCCGGCGGCGCCAGACCTCGAGCGCCGATTCCAGGCCCGCGGTGTCCGTCCGCCGGCTGTCGCGCCGGTTGGCTGCCACGATCATTCCCTACGGCACGAAGACGATATCGCCCGGATGGACACAGACGTTCTGCGCGCGGCTTTTCGCCGTCAGCTTGTCGTACGGAATCGGGATGCGTTCGGTGCCCGTCGCGCCCTGCCGCAGGATGACGATGTGATTGCGCTCGGCGAACTCGCTCAGGCCGCCGGCCATCGCCAGCACGTCGAGCACGGTGGCGCGGTCCTTCAATTCGTACCGGCCGGCCGTCTTGACTTCGCCGATCACGGACACTTTCACGCTGTGAATCTCACGGACGACGACGGAGACGGACGGCTGCGGCATGAACTCCGTCAGGGCTTTTATCAGCGCGTCCCGCAGTTCCATCGGCGACAGGCCGGCGGCGGTCACGTCGTTCAGCAGCGGCAGCGAGATTTTTCCGTCGGGCCGTACGGGCACCGTCCGCGTGAGATCGGGATTGCCCCAGACCGCGACGTCGAGCACGTCTTCCAGGCCGATGACGTACGCGCCGGGACACGCGCCGCCCGCCGGCTGCTGCGCGCGCGCGGACGCCATCGACAGCACCGCGATCGCCGCCATCGCCGGGAGGATCGTCTTCACGCCGCCGCCCCGTGCGACAGCGCCACGGCGGTGCAATCCACTTCGACCGCGAGGCTGCGTTGCAGCAGTTCCACGGACACCACGAGCAGACCGGTCTGCGGATTGTTTCGCGTGAGGATGCCTTCGACGCCCGCGAGCGGACCGTGCGTGATCCGCACGCGATGGCCTTCCCGCAAATACGAATGCGGCAGGATCGGCAGCCCGGTCGCGATGACCTGCCGGACGGCGTCGATCTCCGCGTCCGGGACCAGCGCCGGGCGATCCCATCCCTCGCCGAGCACGCGGACAAGCCCGTTCGTCTTCACGATCTCGATGTAGCTCGTTTTGTCGATCGCGGAACGGAGAAAGAGATAGCCGGGAAACATCGGCTTGCGCACCAGACGGCGCACGCCGCCGCGCCGCGACCACACGGACATCATCGGCAGGAACGGGTTGAATCCTTTTCCGAGCAGCTGATCGTGAACGAGCTGCTCGAAGTGACTGTGCGTCCACAACGCCAGCCAGTGCGCGTCGACTGTCAAGGCTTCGCCCCCTTCGGTTGACGGCTTCCCTCGGGAATGACCGCACCGCTCGTGATGCTCCCCACACAGTAACGGCGCCGGCCGCCGCGAACCATCACCCATAGGTGACCAGCAGGCCTAGCACCCGGGGGCATGAGCGTCGCGCGGGCGCGTGCGGGCCGGTATGCGGACGATGTCGCCACGGCGGATGCGTCGGCGTTCGAAACGGATGTGGCTGACGGGATCGCCCTTGGCGCGGTACATCAGTTCATCCGCGCGCTTGATCAGATCGGCGGCGAGACGCCGCGCGATGAACCGGCGTTCCGCGACGCGTCCCGGCTGCAGGCCGACGACGCCGACGTCGATCCTCAC
>DATNBT010000166.1:0-6154 GCA_035571855.1 Vicinamibacterales bacterium | reverse complement strand
CCAGTGAGGGTTCCGCTCAGGTAGCCGCGCAACTCCGGCCGGAACTCCGCGCAGCCGGCAATGGCGGCACTCGCCACCCTGTCCCAGACGCGGGCGCGGGCGGCCTCGAGCGTCGGCGTGTCGGCGGCCTCCTGCGTCATTTCCTGTAGCGCTCGTTCGAGTCGATCTTCTGACATGACGCGATCTCCTTGCTACCGTTCCATCTCCGCCTGCAGCCGAATGCGGATTCGGTGGAGCCGGACAGCGACGTTGTTCTTCTCGATCTGGAAAAGGTCGGCCAGTTCCTGATTCGACAGCCCCTCGACGTACCGCAGCAGGAAGAGGGTGGCATCCTCGCTGTCGAGGATCGCGATGGCGCGCCGAAGCTGCTCTTTCAGCAGCAGTACCGGATCGACGGCCGCGTGCGGCGCCCGATCGTCGTAGGCCGTTTCGGCGTGCAGTGACCGGCGGCGCAGGAGGTCGACGGCGGCGTTGACGGCGGCGCGGCGGAAGTACGCGGTCGGCCGCCCGGCGGCCTCGTCGTGTTCGCTCCGGGACAGCACACGGAGGAAGACGGTCTGCAGCACGTCCTCGGCGTCGGCCGGGCTTCCAGTGACGCGGAGGGCGGCGCGGAACACCGCCGCGTAGTGCCGCTCGTACAATCCGGCGAAATCCGCCGGAACCGGAGCGGAAGTCATCTCGATAGGGTCGGCCAATTGCGGGCTGGCGGTGGTCACGTCGTGGGTCTCACCACCTAGACGCACGACCAGGCCGACTATTACATGGCGGGAGCCGGCGGGATCGTCAGGCGCCGTAACTCGTTGAAATCATTGCTTCTCTGCCGCGATGGTGACGGCGACGCCGTTCTGCTTGAGCAACGCGTTCATCGCCGGCAGCTCTGTGTCGGCGATCCGCTTGTACTGCGCCGCGATCGCCGCGAGCTCCTGCTTGAACCCGTCGTTCACCGCGATCTGCTGATCGGTCGGGCCGAGATCGCCGCCGCCGGATCCGCCGCCGGGCGTGCCGACCATCTGCCCGATCATCCAGCTGATTCGTTCGTAGAGCTGCACCGGCTGACGGAACGCGTCTTCGCTTCGGCCCGTGTTGCGCAGATCGATCATCTTCGCCTCGACGGCGCTCATGTGCGTTTCGAACTCTTTCACCGACTCCGACAGCGTGGACTTCTGCGGATCCTTGGCGAGCGACGCCATCAGGTCCTGCGACTGCTTGCGCATCGACTCGAGGGCGTTGCCCATCTTCGCCACTTCGTCGATTTCCGAGAGCACGTCGCGCGTGAACGCCACCTGCGCCTCGATCGACTGCTGCGTGCCCGGCGACTTCGGATCGGGCAGCACGGTCAGCGTCGTGGTCTGCTCGGCCGCGCCGGCCTTCACGCGGATCGTGTACTTGCCGGGCGGGACGATCGGGCCCGCGGGCGGAATGCGCGTGCCGTACGCCGCGTAGTTCCTCCGTGCCGGCGCCCAGGGCTCGTAGAGCGGCGGCGTCTGCATGGTGATCGTCGAGCCGTTGTCGTACCGCAGATCCCACCACACGCGGTTGAGACCCGGGTGACCCGCGACCGTCAAGGTGCGAATCGCCGCGTCGTTCGGGCCGGCGATCGAGACCTGCACGTTCGGCGTCGCCGATTTGAGGGAGAAGTTGAGGTCCGCGCCGTACGGCGGATTCTCCCCCTGCACATGGGCGTCGGGCTCGCTCTCGCGGCCGTCCGCCGTGGCGCGGAAGCGATACGCCGGTCGCGGAGCGAAAAGATGGAAGTCTTCCGACTGCGAGGTGTCCCACGTCCTGAGCGCGGTCACGTCGTCGAGGATGTAGACCCCGCGGCCGTGCGTGCCGATCACGAGATCGTTGAACGTCGGCTGCACCTGCATCCAGTACACCGGCGCCGGCGGCAGATCGTTGCGCAGCCGCGTCCAGTGCCCGCCGTCGTCCCACGTCACGTAGAGGGCGTTGTCGGTGCCGAGATACAGCATGCCCTTCCGCACGGGGTCTTCGACGATGATGTGCGCGCTCGAGTTGACGCCTTTGGGCACGCTCGACGAGATCAGCTTCCACGTCGCGCCGTAATCGGCGGTCTCGTAGACCAGCGCGTCGTAGATGCCTTCGTGCTGCAGGTTCTCGACGACGTAGGCAGTGCCGGCGTCGAACTTCGACGGGGCGACGCTCCACACCGTGCCCCACGGCGGCAGGTTCGGCATGTTCTTCGTGACGTTGGTCCAGTGCGCGCCGGCATCCTTCGTGACGTTCACCTGGCCGTCCGTGCTGCCCGTCCAGATCACGCCCGCCTTCGCCGGCGACTCGGCGATCGCGTAAAGGGTCGCGCCGTCGAACGTCGTCAGGTTGTCGGACGTAATGCCGCCGGAATTGCCCTGGTGTGACTTGTCGTTCGTCGTGAGATCGGGGCTGATCACCTTCCAGCTCTGGCCGCCGTTCGTCGTCATGAAGAGCACCTGCGCGCCGACGTAGACGCGCGTGTGATCGTGCGGCGAGATCGCGATCGGCGTGATCCAGTCCCAGCGGTACTTCATGTCCGCAGGCGCCCACCCGTAGCTGGTGATCGGCCAGGCGCTCACGTCGCGCGCCATCGCGTGCCTGTAGTCCATGCGGACGACGCGGCCGTTGTCGCATCCCGACCACACGACGTCGGGATCGGCGGGGTCGGGAACGGCAAACGCGTCTTCGCATCCGCCCGTGCCGACCCAGTTGCCGACGCCCATGCCGCCGCCGCGGCCGCCGGCGCCGCGGTTGGGGCCGCGGAAGCTCGATTTGTCCTGGATGTTGCCCATCACGTTGTACGGCACCGCGTTGTCCGCCATGACGTGGTAGACCTGCGAGATCGGCAGCAGGAAATGCCTGTACGACGCGGCGCGGTTGTCGCTGACGGCGACGCCGGCGTCGTTGGCGACGAGCACACGATTGGCGTTCGTCGGATCGATCCAGACGTCATGGTTGTCGCCGCCCGGCGCGGAGATCGGCGGAGGCGCGTTCGCGTCCGCCGGTGCGGCGCCGCGGCCGCGGCCGCCGCCCGCGCCGCCGCCACCGCCACCGCCGGCCTGGAACACCGTCGTTCCGCCGTCGCGCGACATGGTGAAGGCGACGGACGGAAAGTAGAGCAGGTTCTCGTCGTCGGGCGACACGGCCATCCGCGTGTAGTAGCTCGCGCGTTCCGCCGGCAGGTGCGACTGATTGACGAGCTGCCAGGTCGCGCCGCGATCGTTCGAGCGATAGAGCCCTGGCGCCGGCGCGTCCTGGATGAGCGCGTAGACGCGATCCGGATTGCTCTGAGCGACGGCCACCGCTGTCTTGCCCAGCGCATGGCTTGCCTCTGGCAGGCCGTGGCCCGCGATCTTGCTCCACGTCGCGCCGCCGTCGTGGGTGACGTAGACCCCGCTGCCGGGACCGCCGCTGTGCAGGTCGTAGCGATGGATGATCAGCTGCCACATGCCGGCGTAGAGCGTTTTCGAGTCCTTCGGATCCATCGCGAGATCCGAGCATCCGGTGTTCTCGTCGACGGTGAGCACCGGCTGCCAGCTGGCGCCGCCGTCGGTCGTGTGGAACACCCCGCGCTCCTTCTGGGTGCGGAACGCCTGCCCGATGGCGCAGACGTAAACGCTGTTGGCGTCGCGCGGATCGATGACGATGCGCGCGATGTGCCCGGTCGCGTCCAGCCCCATGTGCTGCCACGTGCGCCCCGCGTCGGTTGACTTGTAGACGCCGTCGCCGAGCGTGTAGTACGGACGAATCAGCCAGGGCTCGCCGGTGCCGGCCCAGACCGTGTCGTGTGCGGACGGCGCGACGGCGAGCGCGCCGACGGCAGACACGTCCTTGTCGTCGAAGATCGGCCGCCAGTTGATGCCGGCGTCGGACGTCTTCCAGACGCCGCCGTTGGCGGCGCCGATGTAGACGGTCAGCGGATCGCCGGGCACGCCGCTAATCGAGGCGACGCGATTCCCTTCCGGACCGAGCGGCCGGAAGTGGAGCGCGCCGAGCCCGTTTGGCCCGCCGTCCGCCGGCGCCGCCAACCCGCCGCGGCCGCGTTGAGCGGAAGCGTTGGCACTCGCGAAGAGAAGTAGGACAAGGCTGATGAGGAAGTGGCGCATCAACGGCCTCCGCAGGGGTGGAATGGTGGCGTGATGCTAGCACAGCGATTGGCAGTAAAGTGGCCGACGCGTGTCGACTCTCGGCTACCTTCGACGGACCCCGTCCGCGGGATTACTGCTGGTACAGCTGCTCGGCATCGTCCTGTACCCGTGGATGGAAACAGCGCCGCGCGGGCGCGCCGTGTTCGGCGCTTTTGGGCTCCTCATCCTCGGTATCGCCGTGCGGGTCGTCCGGCGCTCACCGTGGCTGACCTGGTTGGCGTTCGTGCTCGCGGTGACGGTCGTCGCGCTGTCCGCAGTCCATGCCGTCACGCCGCACCCGGCGCTGCCGCTCGCGATCGCGGTGGTCAAGGCCGCGTTCTACTTTTACGCGACGGGCAGCCTGATCGCGTACATGTCGCAGGACCGGGTCGCTACCACCGATGAGCTCTTCGCGGCCGGCGCCACCTTCACCCTCCTGGCGTGGGCATTCGCCTATGCCTACGCCGCGTGTGACGCGATGCTTCCGGGAAGCTTCAGTGCGTCGATCAATCCGGCCGGGCCGCGCACCTGGATGGAGCTGCTCTTCCTCAGTATCGCCGTGCTGTCGAGCGTTGGGCTGAGCGACATCCTGCCGGTGACCGGAATGGCGCGCGCCCTCGTCATGCTGGAGTCGATCGCTGGCGTGATGTACATGGCGCTGGTCGTCTCGCGATTGATCGGCCTGACCATGCTCCGGCGCGATCGAACGTAGCGACCAGGCAGCGGTCTCAGCACCTCAGCACCTCCGTGGCAGGAATTCGTTCAGTGATCCTGGTTGGAGCGTTTGTCCAGCGGGAGCAGGTGGTGGGCGACGAGGTACTCGAACAGCGCCTGGGCATTGATTGAGTGGGCGAGCGCGTTCGGGTGGCCGTCGGCTGGCGACACGGCGAACACCGTCCGCGAGTTCACGTCCGGGTGTTGCTTCAAGTAGTCCATGAAGTACGCATAGGTATTCAGGAAGTGAAATCCCAGGCGCCGGCTTTCCCGCTCGAGGAGCTCGCGCTGGCCGTCACGCAACTCGTCGCGCACATACTTCGGATCGAGGCCGGGGTAGGGCTTCACGTCAAATGCGACAAGTGGAATGCCCCGGTCGCGCGCCGCGGCCGTGAGCTTCTCGAGGGCGCGCACCACGCCTTTTGCGCCAACCATGTAGCGATACTCGTCGGGCATCGCCGGATCTTCATCGAGGCGCGCCGCCGGATAGCCTTTAGGGGCGCGGTAGTTGTCGTCGAACACGGCCAGCTGTTGATCGACGCCCATGATCCCCGCGTAAACGGAGTACGCCAGGTCGAAGAGGTATGACCTGCGCAACGTCGACAGGTCGGTCTGCCGCCGCATGAACTCCGGCACATCGTAGTCGTTGGTGTTGAAGTTGAGAAGCACGAGATCGGGCGCGTAGTCGACGCACTTCCGCACGAACGTTTCGGCCTCCATGGCGGTGTTGTAGCCGGGCACGGCGAAGTCGATGACCTCGAATTTCTGCGGACGGAATCGTTCGTCGAGGCGTCGTTCCAGCACTTTCAGGCTGCTGTCCTCGAGTCGCACGCCCCACCCGAACAGCGACGAGTCGCCGACGCCAACGATCCGGAATGTGCCGGGGTCCTTGTGAGTGCTGTACTCGTAATCGCGAAGCCCTCGAGCGTTGATGAGAAGCGGCTGGCCCATGAATCGTCCACGAACGTTCGGCCTCAGTTCGTACACGATCGCCGCATATCGGCTTGGCTGAACGATTTCGCCGAGCCTCAGGTTCTGCATCGAGGATTCCGCGTGAGCGCGGGCGCTCCGCAGTTGCTCGTCGAGTGGGCGCCGGTCCTCGCGCAGGGAGTGCCCGAGACGGATCATCATCTCCGCGACGACCAGCGCCGCGACGACCGAGGCAAGCACCATCGTCACGTGCAGCGCAAGCCGGGGCAGACCGACGGCGATCTCGCGCCGGCGTTTCGCAAGCCGCGCCGCAACCGCCAGCGCCAGTGCGAACCAGCACAGCGCCCACAGGAAAAGGACGTGGCGGGTCAGAAACACGACGACGGCAGGTG
>DATNBT010000165.1:0-3048 GCA_035571855.1 Vicinamibacterales bacterium | reverse complement strand
TCTCCGAGGCGGCGCCGGGCCTCGCCGCGGAGAAACCATGCCGACGGGTCGGTCCGCTCCAGCTTCAGGGCGTGATCGAGCACGCCGACGGCTTCGCGGTTCCTGCCGATGTTGATCAGCGCCCACGCGAGATTCGTGCGCGACGGCACGTCCGCCGGATCGAGGTCCACCGCCTTCTGCAGAGCGCCGGCGGCTTCGGCGTCGCGCGCCGCGTCGAGCAGCGCGAGGCCGAGATAGTAGTGGAACGCGGCGTTCTGCGGTTCGAGCCGGGCCGCCTCGGCCAGCTCCGGCACTGCCCGGTCCTGCTGGCCGGCGAGCGTGAACGTGATCCCGAGAAAGTAGTGCGCCTTCCCGAGCGTCGGGTCGCGGCGAAGCGCGCGCTGCAACTGGGCGATGGCGCAGGGGTAATCTCCCCGCGCGGAACACAGCTGACCGAGGAGGACCTGGCCGTAGAGCGACGCGATGTCGGCCTCCTTCGGATCGAGGTCCACCGCCTTGCGGTATTCCGCCTCGGCATCCTGCAGGCGTCCCTGGCGCTGGTACTGCTGCCCGGCGCGGAGGTGATCCGCGGGAGTCTGCGCGGTCTGCGCCGATCCCGCGGCCGCCGCAAAGAAGGCCATGCAGATGACGAGGCGCAGCATCGCGGGATTATCCGCCCTCGCGCACGACGATCGCGCGATCGACGGGCGTCTCGAGGCGATCGACCTGGCCGCCGGGCCAGCGGACTTCCACCGTCGCATTCGACGTGGTTCCCGCCAGTCCGAAGTGCGCGCGGAAATCGGAGTGGGAGAGGTAACTTGCGCCGCTGCGGACTTCCTCCACCCGCGAGACGCCGCCGGCGGTGACGGTCACGCGCGCGCCGATCCCGTCGCGATTGCTCTTGCGGCCGACGAGCCGGACGGTCAGCCAGTGGTTCGCATTGCCGCCCCTGTTCTCGAGCAGGCACGGATAGGCATTGACGCTGGCGATTAGCACGTCCAGATCGCCGTCGTTGTCGTAGTCGGCCACCGCCAGGCCGCGACCGGGCCGCGGTCCCGCCAGCGCGTCACCGACTGATGCCGTGACGTCGGCGAACGTGCCGTTGCCGCCGTTTCGAAGCAGCACCGTCGGTTCGGCGTAGGTCTCGTCGAGCTTCTGTCGATCGACCTCGGGATAGACGTGCCCGTTGACGAGCAGCAGATCCTTCCAGCCGTCGTTGTCATAGTCCATGAAGCGCGTGCCCCAGCCGAGATGATGCATCGTCGCGCGGCCTATCCCTGACGCCCACGTCGTGTCGAGGAAGTTCACGTTCTTCTGGTTCGCGTAGAGCGAGTGCGGCTCGCCGTAGAAGTTCGCGATCGCGAGATCGAGCCAGCCATCGTTGTCGTAGTCGGCGAGGTCCACGCCCATGCCGGCGCGGGCCCGGCCGTCTTCGTCGACGGCGATGCCGGCTTCGAGCGCGGACTCGCGAAACCGGCCGTTGCGCTGGTTCACGTACAGCAGGTTCGGTTGGGCGTCGTTGGCCACGACGATGTCGGGGTAACCGTCGTTATTGACATCGCCCCAGGCGACGCCCAGCCCGCGGTAGCCATCCTTGTCGATCTCTCCAGCCTCGACGGTGACGTCGGTGAACGTCCCTTTCCCGGTGTTGTGATAGAGGCGATCGCGTTCCCCCTTCAATCCACGAGGGCCGCACATCACCGCAAAGCCACGGTAGGAGCAGTTGACGCCGGGGATCTTCGCGCCTGGCAGCGGCGCGGTCCGGGGATCGAAGTCGATGTAATTGGCGACGTAGAGATCGACGAAGCCGTCGTTGTCGTAATCGCCGAACGCCGCGCTCGTGCCCCAGCGGCGCTCGCCCGCCAGGCCGGCGCGTACGGTGACGTCCTCGAACGTGCCGTCTCCGCGGTTGCGATACAACCGGTTCTGGCCCCAGTAGGTGACGAAGAGATCGTCGAAGCCGTCGTTGTCGTAGTCGGCGACGGCAGCGCCCTGGCCCCATCCGCTCTGAACGAGGCCGGCCCTGCGCGTGACGTCCTCGAACGTCCCGTCATGCCTGTTGCGGAACAGGTGGTTGGAGGGTTCCTGTCCTTTGGGAAAGCCGTCGAGCGTACTCCCGTTGACCAGGAAGATGTCGGGCCAGCCGTCGTTGTCGTAGTCGAGGAAGGCGACGCCGGTGCCCGTTGTCTCGAGGATGTACTTGTTCTGGCCGGTACCGCCGTAGACGATGCGGGTCTGCAGTCCGGCGGCAGCGGTCACGTCGGCGAACGTGATATTCACGTTCGCCGACGCGCGACCCGAAGGTGACGCGCAAAGCGCGAATAGCAGAAGCGAAACAACCGCGGCTAGAACGACCACCTTCCGCCAATACGGAATGCCCGGGGGCCGATGATTCCCGTTGGCTTGCCGAAGTCGGATCCGGTATTCGGATTCTGGTTCGTCACCGTGCTCACGTTGAACAGGTTGAAGAAGTCGCCGAGCACTTCGAGACGATGCTGCTGGACGCGCACGAACTTCGAGACGCGAAAATCCATCGTCGTCAGCGTGGGGAATCGCCTGGTGCCGCGCTCTTCCGCGAAGACCGTGATCGCCCCCTGGTTCAGCGGCGTGCCGTTGACGTCGCTGTCCACCGTCAGCGTGCGGCCGTACGGCGTGCCGGTCTGGACCTTCAGGACGGCGGCGAAGTTCATGTCCCAGCGGGGAACTTCGTAGCTGCCGTCCATCTTCAGGATGTGCGTGCGATCGAAGAAGCTCGGCCCGTGCGTGTTGTTGATCTTGCCGTTCGGGCTCGTGAACGCGCTGCTCGTGCCGGCGCCTTCCTCCTCGCCGCCGCCGAACGCGCCGCCGACGCCGACACCCGCAGTGCTCAGGTTGTCCTTGGACACGGAGTACGACGTCAGGAACTGCCAGCGATTGGCGAAGCGCCGCTGCGCCGTCACCTCGAACCCCTTGAAGCCGGTGGTGAAGTCCGACGGGTTCGTCTCGAGCTGCTTGTTCTGTCCGAGCGTGCTCGCGACCTGGTTGTAGACCGTGATGCGCTGATCGTCGGAGGTTCCCGCCGTGCCGTCG
>DATNBT010000164.1:0-14050 GCA_035571855.1 Vicinamibacterales bacterium | reverse complement strand
GATTAGGGATTAGGGATTAGGGATTAGGGATTAGGGATTAGGGATTAGGGATGCGTCACGCTGCGATCGCGGGTTTGCTGCTGATGCTCGCCGCGCCCGCGATCGCGCAATCGTCTGCGCCGGCGACTTTTGACGTCGCATCGATCAAGGAAAACAAGACCGACACCAACCGGGTGTCCATGAATGTGCTTCCCGGCGGCCGGTGGGTCGCGACGAACGTGTCGCTGGCGACGCTGATCGCCGGCGCGTACGGCGACAACATTCCTTTGCCCCCGAACCGCGTCGTCCTTCCGGCGGAGTGGACCGGCAGCGGACCTTACGCGACGGCGCCCCGGTTCGACATCGAAGCCAAGGCCGGCCGCGATTTCAAGGCGGGAGAATTTCTGCCGGCGGCGAGACGCCTGCTCGAGGAGAGATTCAAGCTCGTCATTCACCACGAGATGCGGGAGCTGCCGACCTACGTGCTCGTGATGGACCGCGCGGATCGCCGGCTCGGTCCGCGCCTGAAACCATCGAACCTCGACTGCACGGATCCGAAAGTCAACACGGCGAAGAACGACGACGGGACGTCGAAGTGCGGCTTCCGCGGCCGGGCCGGAAGCGCGACGGGCACGCACACCATCGGAGTCCTGGCGGGCTTTCTCACCAACGTCGTGGCCGATCACCGGACGGTTGTGAATCGCACCGAACTGCTGGGCACCTACGACATCGGCATCGACTGGGCGCCCGAGACGCCCGTCGGCGGAGACACTCCCGCGCCGCCTGCCGACGCAAACGCCACCTCAATCTTCACGGCCGTTCGAGAGCAGCTCGGCCTGAGACTCGAGCCCGGGAAGCAGCAGGTGGACGTCCTCGTCGTCGATCGCGCCGAACATCCGACCGAAAACTAAACCGCCAACTCTGCCGCTGCGGAACGTCTAGAATAGGGACTCCGTCACAGAGTCCGGAGGTTGTGCATGCGCAGGGTTGCCGCGTGGCTCGTTGTACTTGGTGTCGGTGTCGCAACGGCGTCGGCGCAGCAGCCCGCAGCCGTAAAGAAATCGTTCGACGTCGCGTCGATCAAAGCCGCGCCGCCCCTCGATCCCGTGAAGATGCTCAACGGGCAGCAGCGTGTCGGCATGAAGATGGACGCCGGCCGCGTCGATATCGAAAACTGGTCGGTCCTCGAGCTGCTGAACGCGGCGTTCAAGGTCGGGCCCACGCGCATGGCGGGACCCGCCGCGCCCAGCATGGCGAACATGCTGACGCTGCCTCGCTACGACATCCACGCGACGCTGCCCGCCGGCGCGACGAAAGACGACGTCCCGGAGCTGCTGCAGTCGCTGCTCGTCGAACGCTGGAAGCTGGACTACCACTTCGACAAGCGCGAGCAGAACGTCTTCGCGCTCGTCGTCGGCAAAGACGGACCGAAGCTGGAGAAGTCGCCGGAAGAGGCTGCGCCCGATCCGTCGGCGCCCGCGACGAATCGCCCCGATGCGCTGCAGGTCAGCGGGAATCCGCAGTCGGGGACGATGACGATTCGCGGCGCGGGCCAGGCCGGGACGCTGAAGATCGGCCGCACGCCTGAAGGCAACATCAGCCTCCAGGCCGAGCGCCTCACGATGGCGCAGCTCGCCGACTCGCTCGTGCAGTTTGTCGGCCGTCCGGTGGTCGATCAGACGGGCCTGGCCGGAAATTACCAGGTCGCATTCGAGATGACGCAGGAGGATCTGCTGAACGTCGCGCGGCAGGTCGGCTTGAACGTGCCCGGCGCGCCCGGCGGCGGACCCGCCGCCGGCCCTGCCGACCCGTCCGGCGGCACCACGGCGTTCCGCAGTGTCGAGAAGATGGGTCTCAAGCTCGAGCCGAAGAAAGCCGCGGTCGATACTCTCGTGATCGAGAAGCTCGAGAAAGCGCCGACGGAAGACTGATTACGCACGGGCCACAGAGGCTCAGAGGAAAACAAAGAGCCGAGCCACACAGAGTTCAGTCTCTGTGTGACTCGGCTCTTCTTATTTCGTGCTGCGTATCTCAGCGGCTCGTGCGTCTACGCGAGCGCTTTCTTGTACAGCACCAGCAGCCGCGCCCACGCTTTTTCGGCCTGCGGCTCGTTGTAGACGCGCGAGTCGGGCGGGCACCAGCCGTGCGCCGCGCCGGCGTAGACTTCGATTTCGGCCGGGCGCTTCGCATCCTCGAACGTCTTCTTCAGCACGTTCTTCTCGTCGGGCCGCTGCATGTCGTCGTTCTCGGCGATGTCGATGAGGAACGACGCCTTCGTCTTGCTCGCCTCGATGTGCGGGCTGTTGTCGCCGGGCGTCACGAGGCCGCCGCCGTGGAACGACGCGACCGCGCCGACGCGGGCCGGAACCGCCGCCGCCGTGCGGAACGCCATCGGGCCGCCCATGCAGTAGCCCTGCGTGCCGACCATCTTGTTCTTCGCGACCTGCGGCTGCTGATCGAGCCACGCGATGAACGCCTTCGCGTCGGTCATCTGCGTCGTCTCGTTCAGCGACTGCGCGAGCGGCATCAGCTCGGGAATCGGCGTCGCCGAGCCCTGCGACGCCGTCGGCGCCTTCATCTTGCGGTAGAACGGGTTGACGACGAGGACCGCGTAGCCCGACTCGGCGAGGCGCTTGCCCATCGACCGGAACGCGGGACGCAGGCCGAAGATGTCCGGCCACACGAGGACGGCGGGAGCCGTGCCGCTTGCCGGGTGCACGAAGTACGCGTCGCACGTGCCGTCCGGCGTCTTGATCGTCACTTCGCTCTCTTTGACGTCGACGGCGTCGACGACGGCGGGAAGCATCATCGCGGCGCCTGCCGCGAGCAGGACGCCGAACTGGCGGCGTGTCACGAGGCCGCGCTTCTCGTAGATCTCGGCGTCTTCGGCAAAATGGTCCTTATCGCACATGTTCGTCTCCTGTTCGCGGGCCTGAAAGGCCCGCTCTACGCTGTCAATTCTTCTTTCTTACGCCTGTCTTGAGAAATTCGTTTCGCGAGTTGATGCCGATGTCGTTGCCGCTGTAGTCGTCGCGGCCGACTTCTTCCATCCAGAGCGTCACGCTGCCGGTCGTGGTCGTCTGGAAGTAGTGCGCGGAGGACTCCTGCGTCGCGCCGTGCCAGTGCTCGACGCCGGGGCCGGCGAACTCGGTGTCACCGCGCCGCAGGACACGCGCGCGCTGGCCGCGCTTCTGCACCATGCCGACGCCGTCGTCGACCATCAGGATCTGGCTGCCGGTGTGGCAGTGCCAGTACGCGCGGTCGCCGGCTTTCCAGAACGCACCGGGCGCGGGCTGGCCGTTGATGACGATGTCGGGAACGGGCCGCGGCGTGTACGTGCCCGTCGCCTGCTGCACCGCCATCTGCTGGCCGGGACAGGATGCGGCCGGCGGCGCAGCCGGCTGCGCGTAGCCCGATAACGTAAGCGCGCCCACAATGGCGAGCATTCCCAGAGCCAGAGTGATTCGAGGCACGTGATCTTCTTTCTTCACTTGAGACTGGTGACTGGTGACTGGTGACTACGGCAGTCTGTACGCCACCAGTTCCGCACTGTAATTACCGCCGCCGATCGCCAGGACGACATACTGTTTTCCTCCCAGCATGTACGTCATCGGCGAGCCGGTTTGCGGCGCGGGCATGTAGATCGCGCCGGCGTCGGTGCCGGTCGCCTTGTCGTACGCGCGCAGCATGGCGCCGCGGCGGCCGTCGGGCAGCGTGAAGAAGCCGCCCTCGCCCGCGATGACCAGCGTCTTGGTGACGAGCGTGCCGATGCGGCCGTCGCGTCCCGTGCGCGGAATCGTCAGGCCCTTGAGCGCCGGATGATTGCGGACGCTGTCCGGCGTTTCGCCGTGCGCGATCTGCCAGACGATCTCGCCCTTGTTCAGATCGATCGCCGTGATGCGGCCGTACGGCGGCTTGATGATCGGCAGCCCCTGCACGAACAGGCCGTTGCTGCTTTCGCCGCCCGCGCCGACGGCGGGGCCGGTCGCCTGCACCGGCTTGCTCGGATCGGGCGCCTGGCCGGTGATGAAGTTCATGTCCGACTTGCGCTTCTCGTCGGGCGGCACGAGGCCGAGCGCGCTCGCCTGCGTGTTCGAGAAGACGTACATGATCTTCGTGTCGGGATCGAACGATCCGCCTTCCCAGTTCGCGCCGCCCGTCGCCGCGGGAAGTATGAGCGTCGCGCGCGGGCCGTCCCACCTGCTGACGACCGGCGGCGTGAAGATCGGCCCGATCTTGTACTTCGACACGAACTCGACCGCTTCCTTGCGGAGCTCCGGCGTGAAATCGATCAGGTCGTCAATCGACACGCCCTGGCGATCGAACGCCGGCGGTTTGGTGGGGAAGGGCTGCGTCGGCGAGTACCACTCGCCGGGCACGTCGCCCTTGGGCACCGGCCGCTCTTCGATCGGCCACACCGGCTGTCCCGTCGCGCGATCGAAGACGTAGACCCAGCCCTGCTTGGTCGGCTGCGCGAGCGCTTTGATCGTTCGTCCGTTCACGACGATGTCCGCGAGGATCGGCGCGCACGGGATGTCCATGTCCCAGATGCCGTGGTGCACGAGCTGGTAGTGCCACTTGCGCTTGCCGGTGTCGATGTCCACGGCGACGATGCTCTCGCCGAAGAGACCCGCGCCGGGACGATGACCGCCGTAGTAGTCGCCCGTCGGCAGCTCGACCGGGAGATAGAGGAGATTGAGATCGAGGTCCGCGGACATCTGCGCCCACACGCCCGCGTTGCCCGTGTAGACCCACGACTCCTTCTCCCACGTGTCGACGCCGAACTCGCCGAGCTGCGGAATCGTGTGGAAGATCCACAGCCGCTTGCCGGTGCGCGCGTCGAAGCCGCGCACGTAGCCTTTCTCGTTCTGCCGGCTCTTCGGCGAACTGCCCGGCAGATGCGCGGCGCCGATGATGACGACGTTCTTCGCGACGAGCGGCGTCGCGTGCAGGCCGATCTCGCCCTTGACGAGATCCATCGACTGGTCGTCGTCGAGCTTGAGATCGACGATGCCGTTCCTGCCGAACGTCGTGATCGGATGGCCGGTCTTCGCGTCGAGCGCGAGCATCTGGTAGCCCGGTGTGACGTAGATGATGCGGTTGTCGCCGCGTCCGTCGCTCCAGTACGCGAGCCCGCGGCCCGACAGCTTGCGCGGCGCGGATTCACCGCGCGGGCCCTCGAACTCCTTGTGCATCCACAGCAGCTCGCCGGTGGCCGCGTCGAGCGCGACGACCGCGCGCCGCGATCCGGCGGTGACGTAGACGACGCCGTTCACTTCGAGCGGCGTGGACTCGTAGTTGTATTCAGGTCGGCCGCCGAGCGCGTCGGTCTTGAACCGCCACGCGACCTCCAGCTTGTTGAAGTTGTCCTTGTTGACCTGATCGAGCGGCGCGTATCGGGTGTTGCCGAGATCGCCGCCGTACGTCGTCCAGTCGCCGCCCTTCGCGCCCGTTTGCGCGAATGCAGACGACGCCATCAACACAGCACAGACAAAAACAAAACGTCGCATGGACCTCCTACGTTCGTAGCGTCCGGCGTCGGCCGGACGTTTACGAGGGCAAACGGAACGCGAGCAGCTCACCAGTGTATGAGCCGCCAGAAATCGCAAGCACGATGTACTGCTTGCCGTTGAGCATGTACGTCATCGGCGAGCCGCTCTGCGGCGCCGGCATGTAGACCGCGCCGACCTCGTTGCCGGTCGCCTTGTCGTAGGCGCGCAGCATCGCGCCGCGCCGGCCGTTCGGCGTCGTGAAGAACCCGCCTTCGCCGGCGACCAGCAGCGACTTGGTCACGAGGATGCCGATCCGGCCGTTGCGTCCGGTCTTCGGAATCGTGATGCCCTTGAGCGCAGGGTGGTTCTTGATGTTGTCCGGCGTCTCGCCGTGCGCGATCTGCCAGACGATGTCGCCCTTGTTCATGTCGAACGCCGTGATGCGTCCGTACGGCGGCTTGAAGAGCGGCAGGCCCATGACGGTCAGGTTTCCACCGCCGCCGCCTTCCGCCGCGGCCTGATTCACGGGCGCCGGCGCAGCGACGCCGGGAGTTCCGGCTTCACCGCCCTGCGTGTTCGCGCCGCCCGCGCGTCCACGGCCGGCGGCCGCCGGCGCATTCGGATCGCGCGCGGTCCCGGAGATGTAGTTCATGTCCGACCGCGTGCCGTCGGACTTCACGAGCCCCAGCGCCGTCGGCGTCTTCACCGAGAACGTGTAGAGCATCTTCGTCTCGGGATCGAACGATCCGCCGAACCAGTTGGAGCCGCCGCCCGCCGACGGCAGCATCAGCGTCGCGAGCGGCGCAGGCCACGTCGAGACGACCGGCGGCGTGAAGAGCGGACCGAGCTTGTACTTCGCGGCGACCTTCAGCGCTTCCGCCTTAATCTCGGGCGTCCAGTCGATGAGGTCCGCTTCCGAGGTGCCCTGCTGATCGTACGCGGGCGGCCTGGTCGGGAACGGCTGCGTCGGCGAATACCACTCGCCCGGCACGTCGCCCTTCGGCACCGGGCGCTCTTCGATCGGCCACACCGGCTGTCCGGTGACGCGATCGAACACATATAAGAAGGACTGCTTGGTCGGCTGCGCGAGCGCTTTGATCGCGCGCCCGTTGACGTTGATGTCGATCAGAATCGGCGCGCACGGGATGTCGAAGTCCCAGATGCCGTGGTGCACGAGCTGGTAGTGCCACTTCTTCTTGCCGGTGTTGAGATCGACGGCGACGATGCTCTCGCCGTAGAGTCCGGCGCCGGGACGATGGCCGCCGTAGTAGTCGCCGGTCGGCAGTTCGACGGGCAGATAGACCGTGTTCAGCTCTTCGTCGACCGAAATCTGTCCCCACACGCCGGCGTTGCCCGTGTACACCCACGATTCTTTTTCCCACGTCTCGATGCCCGGCTCGCCGAGCTGCGGGATCGTGTGGAAGATCCACATCCGCTTGCCCGTCTTCACGTCGAAGCCGCGGATGTAGCCCTTCTCGTTCTGCCGGCTCTTGGGCACGCCGCCGGGGAGATGCGCCGCGCCGACGATGATCGTGTTCTTCGCGACGACGGGCGTCGCGTGCAGGCCGATTTCTCCCGTGACGAGGTCCATCGCCTGGTCGTCGTCTTTCTTCAGGTCGACGAGGCCGTTGACGCCGAACGACGTGACCGGGTGGCCGTCCTTGGCGTTGAGCGCGACGAGCTGATACCCGGGCGTGACGTAGATGACGCGATCGTCGCCCCGGCCGTCGCTGTAGTAGGCGAGGCCGCGTCCCGAGAGCTTTCGCGGCGCCGCGTCGCCGCGCTTGCCCTCGTTGATGCTGTACATCCAGATCATCTCGCCCGTTTCGGCGTCGAGCGCGACGACGTCGCGCCGCGAGCCGGCGGTGACAAAGATGCGGCCGTTGGCCATCAGCGGCGTCGATTCCCAGTTGTATTCGGGCCGCGGGCCGAGCGCGTCGGCCTTGAAGCGCCACGCGACTTCGAGCTTGCTGAAGTTGTCCCTGTTGATCTGATCGAGGGGCGAGTAGTGGGTGTTCGCCAGGTCGGCGCCGTAGCTCGTCCACTCGCGGTTGGGCGGCCGCTGCTGTCCGCGGACGTGAATAGTTGCACCCAGAAGTCCAAGCGCGAGCGCGAGGCACGACCACTTCATCAGCTTCATGGCGTCACCCTCAGTCTGTAAGGGCAGTATCATAGGGCGTTTTATGCGAAAGTCCATGACCGTTGTGCTCACGCTCGCCGCCGTGTTCTGTCTGGCGCCGTCGGCCGTTCACGCCCAGAATCAGGCCGGAATCCACGAGGCGGTTGCGAAGAACCTTGCGCTGTTTCAGAAGAGCCAGCAGCACTGGTTCGAGGTCCAGCGCTGCGATTCGTGCCATCACCAGTACCAGCCGGCGCTGGCGTATCGCGCCGCGCGTGAGCACGGCATCCCCTTCGATGAAACGATCGCGCGCGCGGACGCGGCAAGAGCGTTCACGTACGCCGACATCGACAAGGCCGTGCAGTATTCGTGGATCATCGAGCCCGCCGTCGACGACGCGTACCGGTTGATTGCGGCGGATGCCGCCGGCGTGCGGCCCAGTCTCGGGACGGCCGTGATGGCGAAGCTGCTGATGGCGCGTCAGAACCGCGGCGGCGACTGGCCCAGCCATCGTCAACGTCCGCCTTCGTCGTACAGCAACTTCACGTTCACGGCGCTCGGCGTCCGCGCGATTCAGCTGTATGCGCATCCGTCGCAGAAAGCGGAGCTCGCGACGCATGTCGCGCTTGCGCGGCAGTGGTTTCTCTCGCACGCGCCGATCGACACCGAAGAACGTACCTATAAGTTGCTGGGACTCCGATGGTCCGGCGGCGACCGCGCGTCGATTGCCGCGGCGACCCGGGATCTGCTGAGCACGCAGGCGGCCGACGGCGGCTGGCCGTCGCTCGACGGCCGGGAGACCGACGCGTACTCGACGGGACAGGCGCTGGTCGCCCTGCATGACGGCGGCGACGTGCCGATCACGGACGCGCGCTGGCGGCGCGGCATCGAGTGGCTGCTGAAGACGCAGGCGCCCGACGGCTCGTGGCATACGAAGACGCGGCTGTATCCGCCGGCGCCGCTGAGCCCGCCGTACTTCGAGAGCGGGCTGCCGTACGGACACGATCAGTTCCTGTCGGCGCAGGGCGGCGCGTGGTGCGACATGGCGCTCGCGTACGCGCTCGGACCGGCGAAGAAAGTCATCCCCGAGCCGCTGCCGGGCGTCGCGCCGGGCAACGTCGAACCGTGGGCCGAGACGCTGATCTTCGGCACGGCCGCCGACGTGAAGAAGCTGCTCGACGGCGGATTCGATCCGAACTCGGCGACGAAGTCCGGCGGGACGACGGCGCTGATGATGGCCGCGCCGGACGCGGAGAAGATGGCGTTGCTGATCGATCGCGGCGCGAACGTCAACGCGCGCGCGGAGACGAAGTACACCGCGCTGATGGTCGCCGCGCAGTACGGCACGCACTCGACGCCGGCGATCCGGCTGCTGCTGTCGCACGGCGCTGACGGCAGCCAGTCGCAGGGCCAGCCGCTGTTCAACGCGGACCCGCTGTTCCTCGCGGCGTACGGCGGCAACGCCGAAGTGCTGCCGGATCTGCTGAAGGCGGGCGCGAGCCTGAACGGGGAGATGCGCCTGATCGGAACGTCCAGCACCGACCCGATCTCGGGCGCCGTGCGTCACGGCTATCTCGACGTCCTCGACGTGCTCGTCAAACTCGGCGCGGCCGTCGATCGCACCGACGCGCGACTCACGCCGCTCGGGAAAGCCGTGCTCGGCGATCAGGTGGACGTCGCGCAGTTCCTGATTTCCAAAGGCGCCGACGTCAACCACGTCGACGGCAACGGCATGACGCCGCTGTTGTACGCGGCGTCGATCGATTTCGGCACGCCGCGCATGATCGACATGCTGCTCAGAAACGGCGCCCGGACGAACGCGAAGACGAAGGAAGGGAAGACCGCGCTCGAACTCGCGCGCCAGTATCACCACACGCATCTGATCCCGAGCCTGGAGCACACCGCCGCCGCGAACTGACGATTTCAGTTCTGGTGTCCGCCTTCTGCCGACTTGCACGGGAGTTGCGCCGGTGCCGTCGCTTTTACTTGACCTCGTCTTCGACTGACCGCACTCTGAATGCTCACCTTTCAAATCGAGGAGCATTGCCATGCGTGTTTTCGCCGTGCGGACACTCGTACTGTTGTCGATCGCGCTCGGGCTCTCGTCGCCGGCGCGCGCCGACACGACGTACATCTACAGCGGAACCCAGTTCAATCTGAACGGCGGCTTCAACTTCACGCCGTGCACGCCGCGCTGTCACATCACGGGCTGGATCAAGCTCGATCAGCCGCTCGGACCGAACCTGCCGCTGACCGACATCACGATGCTGCCGTACCATCTGCTGTCGTACGGCTTCACGGACGGCCTGACGACGATCACGTCGCCGTTTGCGGGCGACACGGTCCTTATCCAGGTGCAGACCGACGCCAACGGCGACATCTCCAACTGGAATATCGATGTCGAGTCGGGCACGTCGACGATCTTCTCGACGTATTACACGCCCTCGCTCGGATCCCAGGATTTCTCCTGCGTCGGCGACTGCAGCTTCCCGCTCGGCTTCAACGCGAACTTCGCCAGCGTGTCCAATTTCCCCGGCACGTGGATCACCGACGACGACAGCGTCGCGCAGGGACCGCCCGGACCGCAGGGCCCGAAGGGCGATACCGGCCCGCAGGGACCTCCCGGCATCACGCCCGCGCAGATCGCGGCGATGCAGGCGCAGATCAACTCGCTGCAGCAGCAGATCAATGCGCTGAAGGCCGGCAAAGACAGAGACGACGACCACCACGAGCACGATCACGATCACCGGTAGGCTGGTATGCTAGCCGCGGTCAGGAGGCTGTCCATGAAGCGATGTGCGATCGCGCTGCTGGTCGCGGCTAGTGCATTTTCGGTTCTTCGCGCACAGCAGCAGGTGCCGGAGATCCCGTTCGACTCCGTCCCGAACTTCTTCAAGCTGCCGGCGGATCTGAATTTCGGCGAGGACGCCGGCGTCGCGCTCAATTCGAAGGGCCACGTCTTCGTCTACACGCGCAGCAACAGCGCCACAGGATCCGCGTACGGCGGGTCCGCCGCGCAGCTGCTCGAGTTCGATCAGAACGGCAAGTTCGTGCGCGAGATCGGCAAGGGCCTGTACGCGTGGGCGTTCGCGCACGCGGTCCGGGTCGACAAGGACGACAACATCTGGGCCATCGACAAGGGCTCCGACATGATCGTCCGCTTCAACCCCGAAGGCCACGTGACGATGGTGTTCGGCAGGAAGAAGGAAGCGTCGGACAAAGAAGCCGAGCCGTGGGAGCGCAATCGCAACCCGCCGCTTCCGCCGGTCAACGGACAGTTCCGGCAGCCGACCGACGTCGCGTGGAATCAGAACGGCGACATCTTCATCAGCGACGGCTACGTCAACGCGCGCGTGGCGAAGTTCGACAGGAACGGCGACTGGGTGAAGAGCTTCGGGACGCCGGGCAGCGGACCGGGCCAGCTCAACACGCCGCATTCGATCGCCGTCGACGCGAAGGGCGACGTCTACGTCGCCAACCGCGGGAACGTGCGCATCGAGGTGTACGACGGCGACGGCAACTACAAGCGGCAGATCAAGCTCGACGTGCCGGTGCCTGCCGGTGCGCACGTGGCGATCGGCAACGACGCGGCGCCGAACGCGGCGCCGGGCACCATGAGCGCGGGCGCGCCGTGGGCCGTCTGCATCACGCCGCCGCCCAATCAGGTGCTCTACGCGGCCGACGCGTTCCCGGGACGTATATATAAGGTGTCGCTCGACGGGAAGATCCTCGGCGTCCTCGGCAAGGCGGGGAAGCAGCCGAAGCAGTTCGGCTGGATCCACGAGATCGCGTGTCCGTCGGAGAACGAGCTGTACGTCGCGGAGATCCTGAACTGGCGCGTGCAGAAGCTGCAGCTGCACCCTGACAAGGTCGCAGCCACGAGATAGCGGGCTGCCTAGAGCGCTTTTCCCAGTTTCAGCTGCAATCCGTCCCGATAGCCGCGGCTCAGCGTGAGCCGCGTCTTGTCGTGCAGCAGAATCACGTACTCGCCGTTGAACGACGAGCGCAGTTCCTGGATTCGATCGACGTTCACAATCGTCGACCGGTGGACGCGGACGAACTGCTGCGGGTCGAGCTGCGACTCGATGTAGCCCATCGTCCCGCGCACGAGATGCGTCTGCGGACCGACGTGCAGGCGCACGTAGTTGCCGGCCGCCTCGCACCAGTCGATCTCCTGCGTCCGGACGAAGTAGATGCGCCCGCTCGATTTGATGACGAGCCGATCGCGCCGTTCCGGCGCCGTCGGCGGCTCCGCCGCGCCCGAGCCTTTCTTCTGCTGCAGGTGCTGCCGCGCGTGCGTCAGCGCCGACTTGAACCGCTCGTTGCTGAACGGCTTCAGCAGGTAGTCGAGCGCGTGGACCTCGAACGCGCTCAGCGCGTATTCGTCGTACGCCGTGACGAACACGACGGCCGGCATCGTCTCGCCGAGCGTCCGCGCCAGGGCGACGCCGTCCATCTGCGGCATCTGGACGTCCAGGAACACGAGATCGGGCGTCGCGCTCTGGATCTTCGAGATGGCGTCGGGGCCCGATTCGCACTCGCCGATCACCTCGATGTCGGTTTCGTCGCGGAGCAGCGAGAGCACGCGCGCCCGCGCGACAGGTTCGTCGTCGACGACCAGCGTCCGGATCTTGTCAGTGTTCATGCGGCGCCTGCCTCGATGTCGGATGGAGTGTCGGCCTGGAACGGAATGCGGATCGTCACGCACAGCCCGCGTTCGAGGTTCGCGAACGTGAACTGATAGCGGCCGCGATAGAGGTGCTCGAGCCGCGCGCGCGTGTTGTCGAGACCGACGCCGCGGTTGAGCGCCATCAGGCGGTCCGGCGGCAGGCCGTCGCCGCTGTCCCGGATCTGCAGCAGCAGCTCGCTGTCTTCGCGCACGGCCGTGACGACGATGGAGCCGGGACGCGTGTTCGGCGCGATGCCGTGGCGGATGGCGTTTTCGACGAGCGTCTGCAGCACGAGGCTCGGCACGTGGGCGTCGAGCACTTCGGGCTGGATGTGGGTTTCGAACTTCAGCCGGCTGCCGAACCGCGTCTGCTCGATCTCGACGTACTTCTGCAGCACGTCGAGTTCTTCCTTGAGCGGGACTTCCTGGACGCCCGACTTGTGCAGCGTCATGCGGAGCAGATCGCCGAGGCTGTCGATCATCCGGTCGGCGCCGTCGGGATCCGTGCGCAGCAGCCCGGAAATCGTGTTCAGCGTGTTGAAGAGGAAGTGCGGATGGAGCTGCCGCTGCAGCGACTGCAGCTGCGCTTCGACGAGACGCGTTTCGAGCTGCGACGTGTCGAGCGCGCGCGACTCGGACTCGCGGCGATACTCCAGCGCGAACGCGACGCCGATCAGGAACAGGTACGTCATCAGCAGCCAGTCGAGCTGCTGCAGGTAATCGATCATCGACACCTGCCACCAGCCGGGAAAATTGGCGGGCAGCGTCTCGTTGCGGACGATGATCATCCGGACGGCCATGAGCACGGCCGTGTGCACCACCGAGTAAGACAGCGCGGCGGCCGCATGCACGACGACGCGCTTCGGCCAGTGGGCGCGATCGAACGGATGCCGCAGCGCGAACGCCATGATCGTCGGCGCCAGCAGCGCGGGGATGTACCAGTAGACCAGGTTGATCGCCAGCAGATGCAGCGCCTGATGCGGCATCGGATGCTCGTGCGACAGCGAGTCCAGCCAGTAGGCCTGGAACGTCGACGAGATGCCGAACGCGGTGGCGATGGCGAACAGCAGCGGCGCGGGAATGAACTTGCGGCGTTGCACAGCAGGTACTATCGGGGGAGAGACAACATCGGTCAAGATCGCCGACGCATGGATGACCGGGAACGTGTCATTCATCACCGTGGAACGGTCATTCATCACAGCTAAACCCGCCCGTTGTTCATGGACGCCGGGTTAGACGCGCGGCCGCCCGTGCCGGTTCGCTCCCGCGGGAACGCGACTCGTGGCAGTCGGGCGTCGATCCATCACATTGTTGTTGGCGGCCTCGTCGCGCGGCCGGAACATGGCCGCGATGGTCCACGCCGCGCTCGCTCTCTACGTCGTCGTGCGTCTCTACGACATGCAGGGTCTCCCCGCGGATACGCTGGAAAAGGCGCGCAACACCTCGGCGACCCTGATGAAAACGGCGGGTGTCGACGTGCGCTGGGCGAACTGCCCCTGCCGCAAGCCCGCCGGGCCCGTTGAGCTGATGATCCGCGTCGCGAAGGCTACGAGCGACAGCGACCCGGCGTCTCTCGGCTTCTCGTATGTCGACGTCGACCGCCGGGAAGGCACGCTCGCGACGATCTTCGCCGATCGCGTTCACGCGCTGGCGTCGCAGGCGCACGTCGACGACGGCGAGCTGCTCGGCCGCGCGATGGCTCACGAGATGGCGCATCTGCTGCTCGGCACGCACGATCACAACCGCGTCGGGCTGATGCGGGCGAAGTGGACGACGCTGGAACTGACGAAG
>DATNBT010000163.1:0-2604 GCA_035571855.1 Vicinamibacterales bacterium | reverse complement strand
GCCGAGCGACTACCTGCGCGGGCCGCAGCTCTACTTCGACTCGCTCGTCTACAGCCCGCAGAACCTCCGCAACCTGGTGAACGCGGCGGGCGCGCGCCAGGTGGTCATTGGCACGGACTTCGGCTTCCCGATCGCGAGCATGACGCCCGTCGATACGGTCCTGCAGACACCCGGACTGTCAGCGGAAGAGCAGCGATTGATTCTGGGGGAAAACGCGGCGGGTTTGCTGAAACTTGGAAGTTAGAACTGAGAAGTTAGAAGCAAGAAGAAAGAACCACTCGTCGCAGTTCTCACTTCTTACTTCTCAGTTCTCACTTCGATCTACTTGTCGGTCGCCTTCGGCTCGACGCAGCCGTAGTTGTAAACCGAGCGCGCCATCTGCGCCTGAATCGTGCGCTGGGCGCCGGCGGGGCTGAGCACGCCTTCGATCTGCACGCGATAGCCGCGCCACGGCGTGAGGTCGAGACCCTGCACGCGGACGTTGATCGGCGCCGGAGGCGGCGGAGGAGGCGTCGGCGCTGCGGCCGGCGCGCCTTCACGGCCCGCACCGCGGCCGCCGCCGCCACGGCCCGCGCCGCCGCGGCCCGCGTTCGCGGGCGCCGGAGGCGGAATCACCACGTCCGCGAGCGTCCACGGATTCTGGGCGGAGCCGTCGCCGGCCACGCAGCCGATGATCGTCTGCGTCTGCTGTTCGGTCGCCGGCGCCTGGGCCGCCACCATCGCGGTGGCCGCGCAAATGGCCGCGACGCCGCCGAGCACTGCAAGCTTCATTAGATATCTCCTTATACCGACGTCCGGCTAAAGCCGGACGCTACGAACGCGAAGTAAGGCCCCAAACATTAGATCATGCAAGCGCCGTAATCAACTCCCCGACGTCCTTCAGGCGCTCGACGCCTTCAATCCGGTCAATCGCTTTCGGTATGCGTCCCGCGCTCATCGTCAGCTGCGCGCAGTCGGCGAATTTCGCGTGCAATTCCTGCGGGGTGAACGGCTTCTCGGGGCCGCCGCGATAGCGCTCGTCGGCCTGCTGGACGATCGTCCGGACGTTCCCGGCAACAACGACGTCGATTTCGACGACCGAGCGAATCTTGTCGAAGCCTTGCGCCTCGATTTTCGGATCGAAGATGTTGCTGACCTTCGGCATCATCTGCTGCACCGGCGCGCTCTTGACGAACTCGTCGGTGAACTCCTTGACGCCGGCTTTCCGGCGGACGATCAGGCTCGCCATCAGGAACGGCAGGCAGAACTTCGCCTCGAGCTCGTTGGTGGCGATCTTGTAGCGGAGCGGGTCGAGCACGTTCGAACCCGCCCGGACGCGAACCGCTCTGACCTGCTCCGGCTTGATGTCGTTGTCGGTCACCGCCTTCAGCATCGCGTCCATCGTCGGATGGCTGAGCGAGCCGCACGGGTACGGTTTGAACGACGAGCCGGGATTCACCATCGTGTACGGCCTGCCGAGGACCGGAATCAGCCGATCGAGATCCGCGCCGCCGCCGAACACCTGGAAGAATCCCCACTGGCCGTCGAGGCCGTCGTCGCCGCCGGTGAAGCCGCGCGACGCGAGCTCGGCCGCGACGACGCCGTTTTCCGCCGCGCGCGCCGAGTGCAGCGGCTTGGTCATCGATCCGAAGTTGACGCGGATGCCGCTCGACATGCTCGACGCGATCGTCAGCATGTGCCGCACCTGAGGCGCGGGCAGGTTCATCAGCTTGGCCGCCGCGGCGGCGCCGGCGAACGTCCCGATGGTGCCCGTCGAATGGAAGCCGTGGTTGTAGTGATCCGGATCGATGGCTTCGGCGATCTTGCATTCCACTTCGAAGCCGACGATGAACGCTTCGAGAAACGCCGCGCCTGACGCGTGCTTCCGTTCGGCGACCGCGAGCGCGGCGGCCAGTGCCGGCACCGTCGGATGCGTGAGCAGTCCGAACGTCCGGTCCGGCGACGTCGACAGCTGCGTGTCGTCGTAGTCCATCGCGTGGCCGCTCGCCGCGTTCAGCAGCGCGGCGTGCGCGGCCGTCGTGACGAGCGACGCTTCGCCGAGCGAGGTCGCTTCCTTCCGGTCGCTGACCGTGCGGACGTAGTCGCGGACGATCTGCGATCCCTTCACGGTCGATCCCGCGAGGACGACGCCGAAGCCGTCGACGAGACACCGCTTCGCCTGCGCGACGACGTCGGCCGGCACGCGTGCGAGCCTCGTCTCCGTGATGAAGCGCACGAGCGCGTCGGTCGTGCCTTTGATCGCGGCCTTCTCGACCTTCTTCGGTTTCGTCTGCGCGGACATCGCCGCCGGCAGGAGCGGGGCCGCCGCGGCGAGTCGCAGGAATGCCTTGCGTGAGATCACCAAATCACCACCTCACTAAATGCCGCAATTATGTATGATGGCGCCGCCCATGTGGACACAGGTCTACGCTCCGATTGCGGGGTCGCTCGGCGTGTCGGCGATCGCCGCCGCCATCCCTATCGTCATCCTGTTCCTGATGCTGGGCGTGCTGCGCCGGCCCGCCTGGGAGTCGGCGGTGGCGGCGCTCGTCTCGGCGTTCGCCGTGGCCGTCGCGGTCTACAAGATGCCGGTGAAGCTGGCCGTGATCTCCGCCGCCTACGGCG
>DATNBT010000162.1:0-4420 GCA_035571855.1 Vicinamibacterales bacterium | reverse complement strand
AACGAAGCGTTGAGGGTGTCCGCGCCAGGCGACACGGATAGGGGCATCGCGCCACTGGCATCGCTGGTGCCCGGGTAGTGTGTCGGCGCAAACCCGCCCGGCGCGTCTGAATCTGCAAACGCGCCGGCGAGCGCCGTGACGTAGTACTCGCCGGGATCCAGTCCGCCGATCCGATAGTGTCCTCGATCGTCGGTCGATGGATACATCCCCCCGCGAACCACCAGTCGCTGACGGCCACGCTCGTACTGTTTCCGCGCGACGTGGACGAGGATCCCGGGCGCGGGATCGCCGAACTCGTCGAACAGTTCGCCTTCGACCGCGCTCGCGCGCGGCAGAGACATATCGGCGGTGACGTCCAGTCCTCCGGCGACGTCGATGAACACGCCCGTTTCGTCCGGCCTGGTGCGGCCGTACTGCAGCGTGACGTAGCGATCCGCCGTGGCGCGCAACGTGTACTGGCGGGCGGCAAGGTTGGTGAAGTCGAACCGGCCACGCGCATCGGTCGCCGTCGAGCGCTGGGTGCTGATCCCGTCGACGGACAGGAGGAGCATCAGGGCGTTTCGTATCGGCTTGCCGGAGGTCGCATCGGTAACTCGTCCGCTGATTCGTGCCTTCCCCGACGCACCATCAGCGGGTCGCGGCCGCGGGCGGGAATCCGCCGTCGGCACATCCGGCGTGAACGTCACGTCCACGCCGGTGACGTCGCGCGCGAGTTCCACATGAATGGCCTTTGCGTTGTCGATCGATGTGGACGATGGATAGTACGCGCGGCTCGATCGCGCCGGCCGCTGTCCGGGCGCGATCGGGATGCTCGCGCCATCGGTGGCAGCCTGAATAACGTAGCCGCCCGCATCCAGACTGTGCAGCCGATAACGCCCGAGATCGTCGGTGCGCGTCTCGGTCACGACATTCGGTGCGCCGCCGGACGA
This sequence comes from Vicinamibacterales bacterium, assembly GCA_035571855.1. Classification (GTDB taxonomy): domain Bacteria; phylum Acidobacteriota; class Vicinamibacteria; order Vicinamibacterales; family CAVVIG01; genus DATNBT01. The sequence continues at coordinate 3,491 of DATNBT010000162.1, read as the reverse complement.
GACGGGCCGAAGCGCCGACACGGTGACGTTCATGACCGGATCGCCATTCGCGTCGGCCACGATCCCTTCGATCGCGCCGCCGCGCATCAGCGTGAGCCGGGCGTCGCGTTCCGCGTCGGCATCCAGCCTCACAAAGCCAGGCTTTTCGACCGACAAGCGATAGCTGCCAGCCGGCAGGCGATCGAATCGATACGCGCCGTTCGTGTCCGTGTCGGCCAATCGCGCCGTTTCGAGCGATCGACTCCTGAGCGTGACGCGCGCGCGACGGACGGGACGCGCGTCGGGGCCGGTGCCGGTGAGGACGCGTCCGGCAACGACGAGGCGGCCGGTCGCGGTCGGCTGCGCCGCGGGAGCATGAAGGAACGTCACCACTGCGGCGAGTACGCCGAACAGCAGAGCACGCATGGAATTCTGCTCTGCAGGCTATCAGACAGAGAGCGCACCATTCACGTATTCGTCGCCAGTCCGCGATTGAGACATCCGCAGGTGCAAGTTACCGACGCACTATGCGCGCCATCGACACTCGATTCGACCACGGTGCTTGGCGGGGTCAAGGCTGCTCTCCCAGCCGCGGGGGCTCCGCCGCTCTTGACGCCGCCTAGGCGCCGTGGCTGCTCGCAGTTGTCGATGGCGCCACCAGAAGGGTCCTCAATTGTCCGCGAGATTATCGGATCAACTCGGCGTTATCCTTGCACCAATGGAATCGCTTCTGCGCGATGTCCGGTATGCGCTGGTCACGCTGCGGCGCACGCCGGCACTGACGTTCACTGTTCTCGTGACGCTCGCGCTCGGCGTTAGCGCGACGACCGCGGTCTTCAGCGTCGCGCACGCCGTATTGCTCGAACCATTGCCCTACGCCGACTCGGCGCGGCTCGTGCGTTTATGGGAAGAGCATCCCGGCGGGCAGTCGCCGGCGGGTAATCGCTGGCTGAGCCTGAGAACGCGGCTCGCGTGGCGCGAGCGGTCACTCACTGTCGAGGACGCCGGCGCCTATGGGTCCTACGACTACCACGTTCGACAACCCGGCTTCGAACCCTCGCGCCTAAACGGAGCGACGGTCTCTCCGTCAGTGTTTCACCTGCTGCGCGTGACCCCGGCGCTCGGACGTTTCTTCGTCGAGGGTGAGGACGCCGCCGGCGCCCTACAGGTTGTGGTCCTAAGCGATCGACTGTGGCGAGATCGGTTCGCCGCCGATCCGACCGCGGTCGGCCGCACGCTCGAGATCGATGGCGTGCGGCGGTCCATCATCGGGGTCGCGCGGCCTGACCTGGCGTTTCCGAACCCGCGCGTGCTGTTCTGGATTCCGGCCACCATGCCCGTGGATGCCTCCGAGGCGAGCCGTACCGTCGTCTTTACCACGTTAGGACGACTGCGTCCAGGCGCGACGCTTGCACAGGCAGAAGCCGAAGGCACGGCGATCGCCCGCAGCGTGCCACGACCGCCCTCCACTGACTTCTTTTTCGGCCGCGGCGCCGCCGTCGTCGTCCGCGCACGGCCGCTCGTCGACGATCTGACGCTGACCGTTCGTCCGGCGATTCTCGTCCTCGCGAGCGCCGTCACCCTCGTACTGCTCATCACCTGCGCCAACATCGCGAACCTGCTACTCTCGCGCGGCGCCACGCGGCAGCGCGAGCTGGCGATTCGTACGGCGCTCGGCGGTAGTCGCACACGACTGGTGCGACAGCTTTTGACGGAAAGTATCGTGTTGTCGGCCGCAGGTGGCGCCACTGGCTTGGCGCTGGCCTATGCGCTCGTACGACTGTTGCCCCTTGCCGCACCGGCGCATTTCCCGCGTCTCGACGCCATCGACGTCGACGGGACGACGGTGCTCGTTGGCGTGACGGCGACCGTGGCCGCGGCGGTGGTCTCGGGGCTCGTTCCGGCGCTGCACAGCACGCGCGTCGATCTCTTCCAGGCGTTTCGCGGCGGCGAGGGATCGGTCGGCGCCAGCGCGAACGCGTCGCACACTCGCCGCCTGCGCCTTGGCCTGCTCATCGTCGAAGCCGCCTTCGCGGTCGTGCTCGCCGTCGGCGCCTCGCTGCTGGCGCACAGCTTTCTGCGACTCACGCGAGTCGACGCTGGCTACGACGCCGATCACGTCGAAGTCATGCGAGTGCAGTTGCCGGAGGGACATGATCTCGACGTTCGGAGCGAAGCGTTCATTGCCAGGTTGCTTGAGCGGGTGCGCGCCATGCCCGGTGTGAGGTCGGCCGGTGCGGCAAACATGCTGCCGCTAATGCCGATGACCGCGATCACAGGCGTGACGCTGCCCGCCGGCGTCGGGGGCGGCAAGCCGACGTCGGGACGCGTATTGAGTTATGTCGTGACCCCCGGCTACGCGGAGACGATGCAGCTCAGGTTGAAGGATGGACGCTTCTTCAACGAGCGCGATACAACGACCGGCGTGCGAGCGACGATCGTCAACCAGGAGTTCGTGCGGCAGTTCCTCGCCGGACCTCGCGCGGTCGGTGTCCGGCTTGGTCTGCTCTACCAGGGCGAGGACGCCGCCGAGACGGAAGTCGTCGGCGTCGTCGGCGATGTCTTGAAGGACGGGAACGACGCGACGCACCAGCCGGAAATGTACTTCGTGCACGGCTCGCGCACGCATCGCATCACCGGATTCCCGACGTTCGTCGTGCGCGGATCGACCAGCCACGCACAGCTGGCGGCGACGCTGCGGCGCCTCGTACGCGAGACAGACGAGGGAACGGCTATCGACAGCGTGACCCCGCTGCCGACACTGGTGTCGGCGTCGTGGGCCCAACCGCGTTTCGCCGCGTCACTCGTGTCGGGCTTCGCGGTACTGGCGATCGTCCTCGCGGGGATCGGCCTTTACGGCGCGCTGTCCTACAGCGTGTCGCAGCGCCGCCGCGAACTCGGCGTGCGCGCGGCGCTTGGCGCGACCCGTGGCGCGCTCGTCAGACTGGTTCTGCGCGAGGGTGTTTTAGTGACACTCGCCGGCATCGCGCTCGGCATTGTCGCGGCGAGTCTACTGAGCGGGCTGATGACGAGCCTGCTTTTCGGCACGTCGGCACTCGACGCTCTGTCGTTCTCGCTCGGCCCGGCACTGTTTGTCACGATCAGTGTTGCGGCATCCCTCATCCCTGCTCTTCGAGTGGCGTCGATCGATCCGGCAACGGTCTTGCGCGGAGAATGAATGGAGCGTTCAGGATCACCAGCCTTCAGACCCGGTTCAGCAGTCGCGATCTCGCACTCCAGTTTGGATATCAGCGACTCCGATCGGTTCGTCCAAAAGAAGTTGCGGCCCGAATTGCTGGAAGCACCGTCCGTCCCGGCCGGCATCGCCGCGGATACGACCACAGCTATTATTCATCTCGCAGTTCATACCCGATCACCTTGCGTGGCATGCGGAGAGACGGCGAAGGGGATAGACGATGAGGCTCAATCGACGCGAGTTCGTGCAATTGGCCGCGGCGATGGGGGCCTCGCTGGCGTGGGGCGGCTCGGCTCGAGCGTCAACCACCGGGTGG
>DATNBT010000161.1:0-8936 GCA_035571855.1 Vicinamibacterales bacterium | reverse complement strand
CTCTCGCCCGAGCCGAAGTTCTTTCTGCGGGACGACGAATACGCAAAGGGCCTCCGGTACTACTCGGATCGCTGGTTCGCGGACATCGATGCGTCGAAAGTCGCGGGCGAGAAGAGCACCGATTATCTCGAGAGCGCGACGGCGGCCTCGCGCATCGCGCGCGATCTGCCGCGCGTCAGGCTGATTTTCATTTTGCGCGAGCCGGTGTCGCGCGCGTATTCGAACTATCTCTGGACGAAGATGAACGACCTCGAGACGGAAGACTTCGCGACGGCGCTGCGTCTGGAAGCGCAGCGCGAGCGCGATCTGCCGGAGAAATGGAAGTTCACCCGGCCGTTCTCGTACTTTTCCCGCGGTCTCTACGCGGATCTGCTGGAGCCGTACATGGACCGCTTCATGGAGCATCAGGTGCTCATCCTGCGCTTCGAGGACATCATGGAGCGGCCGGAGGCGCTGGCGGACACGGTGCACCGGTACGTCGGCGTGACGCCGCGCGCCGGCGACGTCGACGGCCTCGGCGTCGTGAATCCGTCGGAGCAGGACACCGGCGGTCTGGCCGAAGACGTTCGCCGCGATCTGGCCGCGCGGTACGCCGAACCGAACCGCCGGCTCGCGTCGATGCTCGGGCCGTCGTGTCCACTGTGGAGCTGATTCCGGTCCGCGTCGCGTCCATCGGCAGCGAGTACGCGTGTGCGTCGTGGGCCGAAGGACGGCGATTCAACGTCCCGGCGGATCTTCCCGCGAAGGTGAACTGGCGAGTTTCGGCATCCGGCGAGCTGTCGGTCGGGAACGACGCGCTGCCGGTGCCGCCCGGCGCGATTCCGCAGCTTCGCAATTTCAAGGCCTTCACCGACGATCCGCCGGCGAGCGCGCGTCTGCCGGTCAGCTACCAGCACGTCCCCGGCGGTCTGCGTGCCGTCATCGGCTCGATGATCGGACGATGGAATCGCGGCCGATCGGACCGATGGGCGAAATTTCCTGCATGGCCGCTCGATCTGAGCGCCGACCTGCTGTTCGATCTCAGCGCGAAGACGAATCCGCGCAGCGCCGGCAAGGCGCCGGTCATCCTGACGCATGACATCGACTCGAGCGAAGGATTGCAGAGCCTCGTCGATCGATTTCTCCCGATCGAAGAGGCGGCCGGCGCCCGTTCGACGAGCTACGTCGTGCCCTGCGCCTGGCCGGTTGACGACGGGCTGGTCGGCGAGATCTCGAGGCGGGGTCACGACGTCGGCGTCCACGGCTACGACCACAGCAACCTGACGCCGTTCGCGTCGGCCGAAGAACGGCGGCGCCGGCTGGATGCGGCGAAGCCGTTCGCGGACCGGCATCGCGCGGCCGGCTACCGGGCGCCGTCGCTCCTGCGCACGCGGGAGCTCCTTCGAGACCTGTCGGGCCGCTACCGCTACGACAGCAGCATCCCGACGTCCGGCGGGCTGTTTCCCGTCCCGAACAACGGCTGCGCGAGCGCGCGTCCGTTTCTGGTCGAGGGCATTCTGGAGCTGCCGCTGTCGATGCCGCGCGACGGCAGCCTGCGCTTTCTCGGATATTCAGCGGGCGAGATCGCGCGGCTCTGGATCGACTGCGCCGATCTCATTCAGCGGTCCGAGGGCGTCATCGTGCTTCTCACGCACTGCGAACGCCGGTTCAGCGGGAACGACGCGATGCTCACCGCCTATCGACAATTCCTCGATCACGTAACCGCGCACCCTGAGCGGTTCGCGTTCCAGCGCGCCACCGATGTCGTCGACAGAGTTCTCTGAGAAGACCTGTTCGGCGCCGGCGGAACGGTCGGCGCGGATGCGCGACGTCGTGCTGAAGTACATTCCGCGCGACCGGGCGACCGGCGTCCTCGATCTCGGGTGCGGCACGGGGTCGCTCGTGTTTCTCCTGGCGGACGCCGTCGCGTCTGCACGGATCGTCGGCGTCGACATCTCCGCGGCGAACATCCGCGCCGCGGAGGAGCGTCGCGCGGCGATGGACCCCGCGACAGCAGGGCGCATTGTCTTCGAACAGGCGGACTATCTCGCCAGGACCGCGACGCCGGTCGACGTCCTCGTCACGGATGGCGTGCTCCACCTGATCCCCGGCGACACGAACGAGCTGTTCGCGAAGCTCGCCGCCGACGTCCGCGCGGGAGGATTCCTGATCGCCGCCATGCCGTACGACTGCGGCTACAACTACGCGTTCGCGATGCTGCGACGCGCGCTGCGGGTCGTCCGATCCGGCGCGCTCGACGCGCTGATTCTCCGCGCCGGCCGGCTGCTGCATGGACGTGAGATGGACGACGAAGCGCTGCGAGAGCGGATTCCCTACATGTACATAGCGCCGCAGCGGCTCGCCGGCCGCCGCCTCCGTGAGGCGATCGCGCCGTCAGTGGGATTGCGTCTTGTCGCGCGGCATCCGATGCCGAGCGTAAGCCTGTCGCAGCTGAGACACGAAGTGCTCGTCTTCGAGAAAGCCGCGTGATGGCCGGCCAGGGATTCACGCTGTGGTTCACCGGCCTGTCGGGCGCGGGGAAGTCGACGTTGTCGCAGGCCGTCGCCGACGAGCTGAAGAAGCGGGGCCGCAACGTGGAGCGTCTCGACGGCGACGAAATCCGGCAGCGGCTGAGCCACGGCCTCGGGTTCTCCAAAGAGGATCGCGACGAGAACATCAGGCGCATCGGGTTCGTCGCGCGCCTGCTGTCGCGCAACGGCGCGGTCGCGATCGCCGCGGCCATCTCGCCGTATCGCGAGGTTCGCGACGAGATCCGGCGGGGTCACGACGCGCCGTTCGTCGAGGTCTTCGTCGAGTGTCCGATCGACACGCTCATCAAGCGCGATCCGAAGGGCCTCTACGCCCGGGCGCTTCGAGGAGAGATTCAGAATTTCAGCGGCATCTCCGATCCGTACGAGCCGCCGTCCGCTCCTGAAATCACCGTCCACACCGGCCGCGAGACGGCCGAGGCGTGCCGCGACGCCATCCTGCGCTGGCTCGACGCGAGACACCTGATTTGACGTTTTCCCGCCGCGCCTATCTGGTCGCGCTCGCGGCCATCGCGCTCGTCTACCTTCACAACACGCTGCCGCATCTGACGATGATGCCGCGCGTGAACGTGGATGAGCCGTGGCTGATCGAGCGCGCGTATCAGGTGATGCGCACCGGCGTGCCGAGCCAGCCGATGCTCGGCCTGAAGACCGCCTACCTGCTTCAGGTCGGCTACGACTATCTGCTGGCGCCCTGGATATACGTGTTCGGCGTCGGGCTGTTTCAGGCGCGCCTGTTCAACGTCCTGCTCGGGCTCGGGACGGTGCTGGCCGTCGCGTCGGTCGGCCGCCGCTCGATCGATCCGATCGCGGGCCTGACGGCCGCGGCGCTGCTCGCCGTCGACAGCAACTTTCTCGGCGGCGCGCGTAACGCACGGACGGATATCCCGTCGGTCTTCTTCGTTGCCGCCGCCTTGGCGGCGTACGTCGTTGCAAGACAGAAGGGGAGTCGCGCGTGGTTCGCGCTGAGCGGCGCGTCGCTCGGCGTCGCGATGCTCGTGCACGGCAACGCGTTCTGGGGCGGCGTGATTCTGTTCGCCTGGTATCTGCTCGACTACGGCCTGCCGGGCTTCGTCACGTCGTACGGCTACTGGTTCGCGGCCGGCGTGGCCGCGACCTTCGGGCCGTACCTCGCCGTCGTCTTCGCGCGCTGGCACGACGTGCAGGTGCAGATCGGCAACTTCGCCGGCGATCGCGTACCCGCCTGGCGGCCGTCAGTGGTCCTCCATCAGGCGTCGCTCGAGATCGAACGCTACCGCGGCTGGTACTTCGGCCTGGTCACGAACGGCGTGCCCAACCCGCTGCTGTGGGCGTTCAAGCTTGCCGCCGCCGCCGGCATCGCGCTGCTTCTCGTGCGTGCGTTCATCGGGCCGAAGCGTACCGACGCGGATCGGAAGGGCGCGCGCAGGCTGCTGATTCTGTCGGTCGGCGCCGCCGTCGTCTTCGCGGGCTTCATCAACAACAAGGTGCCGGTCTACATGCCGCACCTGCTGATCGGCTTCGCGCTGGCCGGCGGATTCGCGGCCAGCGAGATCGCCTCGTTTCTCCCGGCGCTGTCGTGGGTCGGACCGGTCGCGATCGGGCTGTACCTCGCTGCGGGTGTCGGGTACTACGAGAAATGGTACTCGAGTGCGGGCAAGAGCGAGCTCGTGCCGTACGAAAGCACCGAGGCGACGCTGCGCACGATGATTGGCGCTGGCGGGAAGTACTACATCTACGCGTCCCCGCAATTCTGGATTCCGTTCCATGACACGCCCGGCATGTCGTTCTACTCGTACGCGGAAGCTCAGCCGATCGAACGCGACGGCGTCGTCACGCTGACCGGCGCGAGCAACGATCGGCCGATCGTCCTGCTCGTCGACGAGCTGCAGTGGCTTCCGGAGCTCACGACCGGACTCTCGCAGCCCACGACCTCGTGGCAGCGCGACTGGGTCCATTTCATCGAGCACGACTGCCTGCTGGGATCCGTGGCGTACGGCACCGCGCACGGGACGATCGCGGGTTACGTCTGCGGCCTGAGCGGCCGTCCTCGTTTCGACGGCCACGAGCGGATCGTCGGCGGCGATGCGAGCTATCTCGCTGGCGAGACGGTGCTGATGCAAACAGCGGAACAACTCGCGGGTTGGACGAAGTACGATGATCCCCGCAGATCCTCGACAGCTCATCCGTCCGTGACGCTGGCCGGCGGCGCCGTGCGCATTTCCGGCGACGGCTGGCCGGGCATCGTGAAGATGTTCGACGCGACTGCGGGAGGACGCTATCTGGTGCGCACGACGACCGCGATGACCCGCGACGGCGATCTTCTGTATCTCGGCACGTGGCAGCAGCCGCAGGTGAAGTCGCTGTCGGGCGCCTCGTCGTCCGGGATCCCCGCGCCGCTCGTCGCGCAGCCCTGGTTCCCGCACGACCGCGCGTTCATCGCGACGGCGCCGCAGGTGCGCGTCCTCGTGTACTCGGAAGCGCCGTCCACCGATTTCACGATCTCGTCGCTCGAGATCCTCCGCCTCGAGGAAACCGCGCGGTGACGGGACGGCAGCCGGACATCCTCTGCGTCTCGTCGATCGACTGGGACTTCATCTGGCAGGGGCACCAGGAAATCATGTCGCGCATGGCCGCGCAGGGCCATCGCGTGCTGTTTGTCGAGAACACCGGCGTGCGCGCGCCGAAGGTCCGCGACCTGCCGCGCGTCCGCCAGCGCATCCGCAACTGGTGGCGGGGCACGAAGGGCTTCCGCGAAGAGCGGCCGAACCTGTTCGTCTACTCGCCGCTGCTGCTGCCCCTGCCGTACTTCTGGCTGGCGCGCGCGTTCAACCGCTGGCTGCTCTCGCGCGCGCTGCGCCGGTGGATGGAAGCCGTCGGTTTCAGCCGGCCGATTCTCTGGACGTTCCTGCCGACGCCGCTCGCGCTCGACGTCATCCGCGCCGTCGATCCGCAGGTCACGATCTATTACTGCATCGACGATCTGGCGTCGAGCTCCGCGGGCGCGCGCAGGATCGTCTCGAGCGAAGTGCAGCTGTTCCGCCAGGCCGATCTCGTGTTCGTCACGTCGGAAAAACTCCGCGAACGTGCCGCGCGCTACAGCGATCGCGTCCATCTGTTCCCGTTCGGCGTGAATCTCGAACGGTTCGACGCCGTCCGCCGCGGCGACGATCAGGCGCCGCAGGACCTGGCGCCGCTGAAGCGGCCGGTCGTCGGCTACGTCGGCGGCCTGCACCAGTGGGTCGACCAGCCGCTGCTGGCCGCGGTCGCGGAGCGGCTGCCCGAGATGAGCTTCGCGCTCGTCGGCCCGGTGCAGACCGACGTGTCGGCCCTGGAGCGGCGCTCGAACGTCACGCTCTTCGGCCAGCGTCCGCATCCGGAGCTGCCGAAGTACGTGAAGCAGTTCGACGTCGGCATCGTCCCGTACCTGCTGACGGAGTACACGGCGAACGTCTATCCCACGAAGCTCAACGAATACCTGAGCATGGGCATTCCCGTCGTGGCGACGGACCTGCCGGAGATTCGCCGCTTCAACCGCGATCACGGCGACGTCGTCAGCGTCGCTGCGACGGCCGACGCGTTTGCCGCGGCCATCCGGCAATCGTGCAACGGTGCATCGCCGCCGGCCGTGGTCGAGCGTCGCATCGAGGTCGCGCAGTCCAACAGCTGGGAACGCCGCATCGCGTCGATGAATACGTTGATCGACGAAGCGATCGCGAAGCGCGAAGCGTCGGATCAGCGCTGGGACCAGGCGCTGATCCGCATCTACCGGCGCACGCGCGCGCACGCGGCGGAGATCGTCGTCGCCGTCGTCGCGGCGTATCTGCTGATCTTCCAGACCAACCTCATGTGGAAGGTGGCCGAGCCGCTCCGGATGTCGTCGCCGCCGGGACCGGCCGACGCGATCGTCGTCTTCGCGGGCGGCGTCGGTGAAACAGGCAAGGCCGGCGGCGGTTCACTCGAGCGGCTGGATCAGGCGGTCCAGCTGTACCGCAAGGGCTATGCGAAGTACCTCGTGCTGTCGTCCGGGTACGTCTACAGCTTCAAGGACGCGGAGAACATGCGCGACCTCGCGATCGCGCAGGGCATTCCGGCCTCGTCCATCGTGCTCGAAGAGCGCGCGACCAACACGGTCGAGAACGTCGAATACGTGAACGACATCCTGAAGGATCACCACTGGCGCTCGATTCTTCTCGTGAGCTCGCCGTACCACATGCGGCGCGCGACGATGGTGTGGCACCGGATGGCGCCTGACGTCTCGGTCACGCCGACGCCGCCGCCGCGCAGCCAGTTCTACGATCACACGCGCGGCGCGACGCTCGAGCAGGTGCGCGGGATCCTCTACGAGTACATCGCGATCCTCAGCTACAAGAAGAACGGCTTCGTGTGAGCCGCCGCGGCACGCGATTCGTCACGATCACAATCCCGGTGTTCGTGCTGACGGTCCTCGTCGCGCTGACGGCCGTCGAGATCTGGGTCAGGCTGTCGTGGAATCCGAAGAACGGCCGGCCCGGATTGTTCGTCGCGGACGCGCGGCGCGGTCAGCGGTTCGCCCCGGATTACGACGGCTGGTTCGCCGGCGTGCCGGTGCGCATCAACAACCTCGGCTTCCGCGACTCCCGCGACTACTCCCTCGACAAGCGCGCGAACACCTTCCGCATCGTCGTCCTCGGCGATTCGGTGACGTTCGGCCACGGCTCGGTGTACGAGCACACGTATCCGTACCTGCTGGAGCAGCGGCTCAAGCAGTGGCGCAAGGACGTGGACTGGCAGGTCTGGAACGTCGCCGTGCCCGGCTACAACACGAGCCAGGAGCTCGAGCATCTCGAGGAGATCGGCCCGGTGTTCGCTCCCGATCTCGTGATCGTCGGCTTCTACGAGAACGATCTCGTCGACAACCGGCCGCTGCAGGCGCCGGGCATCGTCCGCGTGGCGGCCGCGCACGTCCTCTCGTTCGCCGAGCGCCACATCTATTCAGTCGAGCTCTACAAGCGCGTGTTGATTCAGCTCGCATGGAAGCTGTCCTCGTCGGACGCGTACCGGCGACGGCTGGAGACGATCAACAGCGACGAGAAGGATCTCCGGAAGACGGATACGCTCGCCGATGCGAAGCAGCAGGTGCTGACGGATTTCGATCGCGTGTCGGATGACGAGCGCGTGCAGCGATGCGTGAGCAGGCCGGCGCCGAGCGCGGCCGTCGTCGACGCCGCACAGCGGCAGGACGGCTATCAGGAATGGCTCGACGCCGTTCGCGGTTTTCAGCAGCTCAATCGCGACGGCACGTACCACATCGTCTTTTTTCTGAACGTGCCGCCGGCGCAGTGTCCGGACACCGACGACGTGTTCTGGGACGACGGCCCGATGGGGATGAACGGGTTCCTGACGCGCGTGATCGGCGAAGGGGGAATGCCGGTCGCGAGCGTGCATGACGCGCTGCTGCACGTGCGTCCGTCGCAGATGCCCGGCTGGGCCGGCCACTCCTTCGGCAACACGAACGTCGTCAAGGCCGACGCGCTGTTCGAGTACTTACGCGATCGAATACTCCCCCGCCTTCGCCCGGGCTTCGGCGGGCAAGCAGGGTCGCAGCCACAAACACGAACATCAGCGGCTGCACAGTGACCGAGTACCGCATGTTCGTCAGCAGCGGCGCGATCGTGGCCGGCACGTACAGAATCAGCAGCAGCGGCAAGAGGATGTCGGCGCGGCGCTTCCAGAGGATGACGATCCCGGCGATGAACAGGCCGAGGAACGTGAGCGACGCGGCCGTGGCCGCGGTGTAGACGACAGTGGCACCTGCAAACTGCTGGTTCGTCCACCGATCGCTCGACCCGACCACGACGAACACCCGGTAGACGCGGTAGAGCGTGGCCTTCAGAAACGCAAACGGCTCGCGGCGGATGTTGTCGAGCGCGAGCGCGGAATACCGGCGCTGCGCTTCCGGCTGCTCCCGATAGAACACGTCGTTGATCTTCACCTCGCCGACAATCCCGCACTTCGCGTCCTCGGCCGGCACATCCGGAGCCGGATGCCACAGCGCGGCCAGCGAGTTATGCGCGTACATCAGCGCCTCGGCGTGCGGCCCCATGATCGCGACGTCGGTGATCAGGCCGCGCCACATCCGTGGAATCGTCACGGTCGAGTCGCCGGCGAGTGCGATGCGCGCCGACGTCTCATCATGAGTCACCTGCACCTCCGCCGGGCCGAGCAGGCGCGTGACGGCGGTGTTCACGTCGACGATGCCGGCGCGGCGGAGCAGGTCTGCCGCCGGCAGCGGCTCGTTCCATGCCTCGTGGCGCGCGAGACGAATCACGTCGAAGACGTCCAGCAGGTCGTGGTAGCGATCCATGTCGCCGAGGTGGTCCTGGCTGACGAAGTAGACGGAGGGAGCCGCGGCGCCGAGCGCCGGCGTGTCGACGTGCGTGACGCCGT
>DATNBT010000160.1:0-10535 GCA_035571855.1 Vicinamibacterales bacterium | reverse complement strand
GATCCCCGGCGGCTTCGGCCCATGTTGCGGCCTCCCTGACCTCGATGTCAGGCTAACATACCTGTCAGTGGCCTGCCAGTACGGTTCTTGACCGATCACGCTCGAATCTCAGAACATGCGATTTGTGCCCGTATTCATTGGTCTAAATTGGTGCCGGGGGCGGGAATCGAACCCACACGCCCCTTTCGGGACCCAGGATTTTAAGTCCTGTGCGTCTGCCAGTTCCGCCACCCCGGCATGTTGTTCAGTGGGTGGAACTCGTCGATTCTACTGTGGCGGGCTGACGTTAGATATAGCATCAGCTCCGCAAGACTCGGCGTATCGGTTAGGCATCTGAGGAATGAATTTATGAACACGACATCTTCATTCAATCGGGGTGCAACAGCGGGTGCGTTGCTCATGATCGGGGCGCAGGCAATCCACTGGTTTATTGATTCGGTTTCCGCCGGGGCCAGCACCGCCCGCACGGTCGCCGTCACGATTCAGGCTGTCGCCTGCATCGGAACCTCCGCGTGGCTCACGATACGAGAACGCCGCCGAACAATTCCCATGGCCTGAGTCTGCGAGGTGCCCATGAGCCGAACGTTCGCCACACGAATCGTCCTTTTGGCGGTCCTCGGCCTTTCCGTCTCTCTTGTCGGACACGCGGGCCAGCCAAGCGGCCAGACCCCGGTCTCGGTGCCGAACGCTGGAACGTTGGAAGTGGCATCCGTTAAGGAGAGCCAGGAAAATCGAGGCGGCGCTCTCCAGATCCAACCCGGTGGGCGATTTGTCGCGACCAACATCCGCGTTCGGGACATGGTGAACATGGCGTTTCGGACGAATCCAGGGCTTCTCAGCCAGCAGATCATTGGCCTGCCAGATTGGACCATCACTACGCGCTACAACGTAGAAGCTCGGTTTTCAGGCGACGAGACGACGCGCACTATCGACCGAACAACTTCAGGCGATATCGTCGGCGCGTATGTTCGCGCTCTGCTCGATAGCCGTTTTGCTTTTCGAGCGCACCTGGAGAAGCGGGAATTGCCGGTCTACGTCGTCACAGTCGCGCAGGGCGGGTTCAAGCCGTCCGCCTCGCCCTTTGATTGCAGCAAGGACTTCGCGCAGTGCGCCACGACATATGCGAACGGGCGGCTTGCGAGTCATCACTTGGACTTCGCAGCGTTGCTGAATCAATTGTCGTCCGTCACCGGACGGCCTCTTATCGACCAATCTGGACTGAAAGGCCAATTCGACATTGACCTGCAATGGAATCCTGAGCAACTGACTGATTCCAATGACGCGCGTCCGTCGATTTTCGGTGCGGTGCAGGAACTCGGTCTCAAGCTAGAGTCTGGCAAAGGTCTGGTCGATGCGCTCGTGATCGACCACGTCGAACGCCCCACACCGGACTGATATGGCCTAGACGAGCATGACGCCGCATATCGGAACTGGGCCGCTCGGTCTCCCGCAACTCGTGTTCCTGGTGCTCGCGCTTCTCGCCATCTGGGGATGGACTCAACGCGGGTCGAAGTGAAGTGAAACGCCGGAGCCGCTGGTCGACGAAGAAATTTTTCGTCGTTGAGTTGTGTCAGAGCGACACACAATCGAGCACCGCGGGCGGCGCTCGTACAACTTCTGTGCAAACCGCAGAGTGACCAATAACGACGGTCGGTTTTTCGCGCGAAACGTTCGTTTCCAACAGCTTTTCCACAGGCCGTTCGCGGAAAACGTGCCCGCCGCTAAAGGAGTACGCCCTAACGACTTGTCCACGCCCGCGCGGCTCTCGACGCCGGCAGTTATCCACAGCGGAGGACACCTGCTGCCGAGTTTAGGCTTCTCGCACTACCGCTTCAGCGCCAGAAACGACCCGCCGCCCCTGCCGGCGTAGGTAAACCTGCCGAGGACGACGGCCCCGTCGTCGTCCAGCATGCCGGTGAAGACGACGGTGTCGTGAGTGACGCCGCCGAGCGTCACCCGCCAGGTCACGGCGTCGCCCTTCACTTCGCCGGCGAGCGTCGCGTCCTCACATCTGCCGGTGAGACGCTCCCCGTCCTGCTTCAGCATGCACTCCGCAAACGCGCCGGGGATGCTGCGGTCATCGAAGTCCGCGTGGAGTTCCCAGTGCGCCGTCATGTCGGCGTGCACGACCGCGATCGCGAGTGCCGCCACGACACCGGCGACGATACACACCGAGCGGAAGTCTTTCATCACTTATCTCTCGAAGCGGACCGAGCCGCGCAGCCGCACCGGCTCGGGATTGAAGAACTGGCCGAAATTCGGCGACCCGGTGTTGTTCTGCACGTCGTCGGGCAGGAACGCGTTGAGCGCGTTCGTCAGCCGCGCGCCGATCCACGGCTGCCAGTGAAGAATCCTGAACCGCCGCTCGACGCCGAGCTCCAGCCGCGCGTACGCCGGAAACCGCTGCGCGTTGCGCTCGCCGACGAAGTCGAGCGACTCGTTCACGATCGAATACGGCACGCCGGTATGCCAGTCGAAGATGCCGAGCACGAGCCACTTCGGACGCGGCATCACGCGCCCGCGCATCAGCAGCCGGTGCGGGATGTCCGTGCCCAGCCGCGCGTAGACATTCTCGCCGATCGTCGGCGCGAGCACGCTGTCGTACGTGCTGGACAGCGTGTTGTAGTCGCCCTCCGAGCGCGACCACGTGTACGTCGCTTCGGCGTCGACTACCGTGCCGCGCGTGTAGTGGACGCCGAGCTCGACGTCGCGATAGCTCGAGCGGCCGTCGCTCGACAGCCGGCGCTCCGCTCCCGTCGCCGTCGCGCCTGGCGACACGATCAGCTCGTGCCGCCCTTCCCTGCTCAGCGCGCCCGCGTGCGCCAGCCACCGCGCGTTGAACCGGTAGTCGAACGCCGCGTCCCACGTCTTGCTCGCCGGCGTCTGCAGATCGGACGCGGCCGTTTGGGCGACCGCCGACTGACTGATGACTTGCGACTGCTGACTGCCGACTGACACGAATCGTGTATCGACCGCAGTTTCGAAGCTCGTGAACGCGCCGGCCATGGACGGCGTTCGCTCGACGAAGAGTCCGAAGCCGCCGCGTAGGACAGCCCTGCCGCCGTCGCCGAACTGCACGGCCGTCCCGATGCGCGGCGACAGATTGACGTTGCCGAGCACGCCGTCGCGATCGAGGCGCACGCCCGTCTCGACGTGCCACGCCGAGGTCAGCGCCACGCGGTCCTGCGCGAACAGCGCGAGCTCGGTGCCGCTCACGCGCTGCGCCGACGCGCCGGAGAAATCCAGGCGGCGGACGACCGTGCCGTCCGCGCGCTCCATCAGCATCGCCCGGCTCTCGCTCGTGCCCGTGTAGAGCGCGTGCAGCACGTCGGCGCCGAACTTCAGCGTGTGGGCCACGCCCGCCGCCGTGCGGTTCGTCGTCACCGCCTCGACCAGCTGGTACTGCGTCGACAGCCGGTGCTGCGTGTTGAAGTAGTTGCCGAGGATGACGTCCGGCTGCAGCTCCATCGGCCGCGTGCCGAGCGGATCGACGTTGGTCCGCGACTCGTACCACTGGAACGTCGTCTCGCCGATCGTCCTGTTGCTCCACACCGCGCGCTCGGTCAGCGCCGCCTGCCTGCCGAAGACGTGGATGTTGACCGACGCGTCGGCCGGCGTGAACGTGCCCACCGTCGCGAGCTCCGTCGCCGCCGGAAAGATCCCGACCGTCGACACTAATAGATGTCGCGGCGCCAGGCTCGCATCGACGCGCGTGAACGCGCTGAGCGCCTTCGTCGTCCGCTGGCTGCTCTCGGACACGCTCGACTGATCGCCGACCTGGTAGCGCACCTGCGCCGTCTGCTCGAGAAACAGTCGATCCCTGATGACAGGTCCGCCGATCTCGAACCGCGGGTTGAAGTTCTCGATCCGCAGCCCGCCGTCGTTCGTCGTCCGCAGTCCGGGACCGAAGCGGTTCATCCGGAACTTCCACCGGTCGCGCGCCCGCCGCGACTGGATGACGACGAGGCCCGAGGAGAAGCGGCCGTACTCCACCGCGTACGGATTCGGCAGCACCGCGACCGACTCGATCGCATCGTCGGGCAGCGCGACGCGCGCGACGCCCGACGCCGGATCGACGAGCGTCGTCATCTCGAGCTGCACGCCGGCCTGGCTGACGCGCCCGCCCTTGATGCTCACGCCGTTGGTGAACGACATGACGTTCGGCAGCAGGCGAACCGCGCCCTGGAATCCCTGACCGGGCACGTACTGGTCGAGCTCGCGGCTCGCGACGGCCTCGACCGGCGCCAGCGTCGCGGCCTTCGCGACGTCGGCCTGCGTGGCGACGACGTCGATGGTGTCTTTAAATGACGGCGGCTGATCCTTCGGCGGGTCGGGCGGCGGCGTCTGCGCGGCGGCGCATGTCGAGAGCAGGACGATCAGGACGGAAGCTGTCCGGCGCACGTCGACCCAGATGCTACCGCCTTTCCGCCAGAAGCCGTGTGATGAGTGCGCGCTCTTCCCGCACGAGCCGATCGTGCTCGGCGCCCGTCGACGCGCCCGCGAATCCGGCCTGCACGCGCCGCACGAGGCCGTCCCGTCCGATGATGATCGTCGTCGGATAGACGGCGAAATTGCGGAGCTGCGACAGCTTCGCGTCCGCCTGGGCGGTGGTGCCGGCGAAGAGGATCGGATACGTCACGCCGTACCGCTTCGCGAACGCGACGATACGCGGACGGACGAGGGCGAAGTCGGCGTCGTTCTCGAAGAACAGGCCGGCGACTTCGAGGCCCTTCGCGTGAAACTCGTTGTAGAGCGACGAGAGGAAAGGCGCCTCGTCGTGACAGTTCGGACACCACGTGCCGCCGATCGTCAGGACGACGACCTTTCCCTTGAATCGCGCATCGTCGCTCGACACTGCCTTGCCGTCGGCATCGACGCCGTTGAAGCGCAGTGGTGCGTGCGGATCCTTGACGCCGGTGAACTGCGCGAGATCCGGCGGCTCGGGAATATTCTTGCCGGCGAGCTGCGTGCTCCGCGCGGCGCGATAGGTGTACCGCCGATCGATCGTGATGTCGAGCGTGCCGCCGGCGCCGGGCCGCGCTTCGAACAGCATCGGCCGCTCTCCTGCGAAGTGGCTGAGCGTCAGCCTGCCGTCGTGCCATCCGCCGGTCAGCGTGCCGCTGTCGCCGGACGTTCGCAGGATCGCGCCGGACACCTCCGCGCCCATCTGGCTGAGATGCAGCCGCCACGACACGTCCAGCTGGTTGTCGTCAGGCGCGGTCTTGTACATCACCCAGTCGCCGCCGACCTGGGGCAGGTTCGCGGCGGCCGCTGTGGATTGCGGCGAATAGCGCACGGCCGCGACGTCCATCGGCCGCGCGTTCGGCCTCCGGTTGCGATAGGTGCCATGGAGCTCGCGGCCGTCGAACCCGAGGTCGAGCACCGTGTTGAGGAAGTCGTAGTCGAGCGTCAGGCGGCCGTTCTGGTAACGGCCTGACGTCGACGGCACCTTGCGGGTGCCATCGAAGAAGGACCCGGTCGCGATGGGACCGTTCGTGGCGATCTCGAAACGAAACGGGACGGCCACGCCGTTGGCGACGACGACGGCGTCCCAGCGGCCGTCGATGGCCTGCGCCATCGCCGGCGCGGCGCAGATGAGCAGAAGGAAACTCGCCAACGTCGTCCGCATATACGAATGCTACAGTAGCCCGGTATGAAGTACCTCGTCGTCGCGGCGGCGTGCGTGGTCTCGCTCTCGGCGCAGCAGCCACCGGCGTTCGACGTCGCCGCGATCAAGCCCGCGGCGGACACCACGGCGTTTTCGTACAGTCGCGTGGAGGCCGGCGGACGCTACCTCGGCCAGAACATGTCCCTCCGTCTGCTGATCAAGACGGCGTACGGCGTCCACGACAACCAGATTGTCGACGGCCCGTCCTGGATCGATTCCGATCGCTGGGACATCAACGCGAAGGCGGACGGCTACAAGGACGCGATGGCGTTCCGCGACGTGTCGCGGCTCATGGTGCGTCCCCTTCTCGCGGATCGCTTCAAGCTCGTCATGCATCACGAACTGCGCGAGCTGCCCGTCTACGCGCTCGTCGTCGCGAAGCCGAACGGCGAGCTCGGACCGAAGATGCGCCTCGATGAGGCCTGCGACCCGCTCGGAAAGCCGATCGCGCCGGCCGAAGGCTCCCCTGAGCCGGGCGGCACGATGGCGTGCGGCGCCGACGGATTCAATCCGCGCCATCTCTGGGCGCGCTCGATGACGCTCAACTACCTGTTGATTGGCATCCGCCGCACCACGATCGATCGCGTCGTCGTCGATCACACGGGGTTGACGGGAAAGTACGACTGGGAGGTGCAGTGGGTGCCCGAGGATCTGCGCATCGGTGCCGCGAAGCCGCCCGAGGGGCCGTCGATCTTCCAGGCCTTCCGCGATCAGCTTGGCCTCAAGCTCGAAGCCACGCGCGACCGCGTCGACGTCCTGGTGATCGACCACGCGGAGCATCCGGAGACCGATTAGAATTGGCCGCATGAAAGGCGCGGCCGTCGCCGTCGCTCTCGTCGCGTCGATTACGCTTGTTCGCGCGCAGACCCAGGCTTCAACTGCGGCTTCGGCGGGGCAAGCGTTCGACGTCGCCTCGATCAAGCAGAACAAATCCGGCGAAAACGGCGGACGCTTCGGCGGACCGCCCACGCGATGGACGGCGACCAACGTTCCGGCGCTGCAGTTCATTCTGTTCGCGTACCAGACGCAGGACTTTCTCATTGAAGGTGTTCCCGACTGGGTGAAGACCGACCGGTGGGATATCAACGCCAAGTCCGATCGCGACTTCCCTCCAGCGGCCATTGGCGCCCCCGACGCGCGCCGCGATATGCTTCGCGCGCTGCTCGTCGAGCGCTTCAAGCTTGTGGCGCACAAAGAGTCGCGCGATCGGCCGATCTATGCGCTTGTCGTCGCGCAACCCGACAAGCCGCCGGCGCCTCGTCTGCATCGATCGACCGTCGACTGCGTGGCGCTGCTCGTGCAGCTCCGCCGCGGCAGCGCAAACGCGCCGCCGCCGCCAAACGCGCTTGATGGCGTGCCCGAGTGCAGCATCACGCTTCCACCGGGACGTCTCACCCTCGGAACGCAGCCGATGACCGAACTCGCGGCCGTCTTGTCGCAGATTGTCCAGCGGCGGGTCGTCGATCGCACCGGCCTCACGGGCAACTTCAGCGCGCTCGTGACGTACGCACCGGAGAACTCAACACCCGATCCGAACGCCCCGTCGATCTTCACCGCGCTGCAGGAGCAGCTCGGTCTGAAGCTCGAATCGACGCGCGGCCCTGTTGAAATGCTCGTGATCGATCGCATCGAGAGGCCGACGGAAGACTAGATGGAGACCAGGAGCCGGGGTTTCATCGACTGTGCGCGATATTTTCTCGGCACGCAGTATCGAACGCAGATACGCCTCGCCGTGGAGGCGCTGCCCGACAAGGATCTCTGGTGGCGCGCGAACGATCAGTCGAACTCGGTTGGCAACCTGCTGCTCCACCTGAACGGCAACGTCCGCCAGTGGATCCTCGGCGGCGTCGGCCGACAGTCGAACGAACGTCACCGCGCCGCGGAGTTCGCGGCGCGCGGCGGTCCGCCGGCGGCCGTGCTGCTCGCCGATCTCGATCGCACGCTCGACGAGGTCGACCGCGTGCTCGACGGGCTCACCGAACCGGAACTTCTCGAACCCCGAACTATTCAGGGTCGCACGATCTCCGTCCTCGACGCGATCTTCCACGTCGTCGAGCACTTCTCGGGACACCTCGGGCAGATCATCCTCCTGGCGAAGCTTCGCGCGCCGGGCGCGATCACCTTCTACGAAGATGCCGGCGGGCTGGCGAGCCCGGTCTGGGAGGAGCGGGTCAGGCGGTGAGGACGAAAAACTTTGCGGGCGGGCTCGCCGTCGCCATCTTTCTGGCCGCCGCACTCGTCAAACCGGTCATCTTCGGCATCGACACGTGGAAGATCGTGCTCGGCGTCGCCGGCCTGATCCTCTTTGCCGGCGCCGGCCTGTCGAAGCCCTGACGCATGCCCGACTTCTACTTCGAGTACGACGCCGAGCACATGGTGCTCGCGGTCCGCGTCACCGGCGCGTTCACCGACGCCGTGATGCTGGCGTGCTATCAGGCGATGGCGGGCCAGCTCGGGCGGCGGGAAGTCCGCGCGGCGTTCCTCGATCTCAGCGCCGCCGGCAGCGTGGACGTGTCGGC
The DNA here is from genome assembly GCA_035571855.1 of Vicinamibacterales bacterium. GTDB lineage: Bacteria > Acidobacteriota > Vicinamibacteria > Vicinamibacterales > CAVVIG01 > DATNBT01. Next base: position 2,348 of record DATNBT010000160.1, on the reverse strand, counting down.
GGACGCGGTCCGCGGCATGTCGAAGCTCGCACCGCTCTTCCCCGACCCGCTGCCGAAGTACATCGTCGCCGCCGAGGACCACATCTTCGGCATGGCGCGGATGTTCCAGATCACCTCGCAGGGCCGCGAGACGCTGCAGGTGGTCCGCTCGCGCCAGGACGTCTACGCGTCGCTCGGCCTCGGCACGGCCCGATTCGAACGGCTTGACATCGCCTGACATGCTTAGCTAATGTGCTAAGCATGCAATCGCGACGCTCTCCCGCGCCCGCGGCCTTCCGCGCGCTCGCCGACGACACGCGGCGCGGCATCCTCGAGTACCTCCGCAGCGGGCCCAGGACCTCGGGCGAAATCGCCGATCAATTCCATTCGAGCTGGCCGACGATCTCCCGGCATCTGGCGGTCTTGCGATCCGGAGGCCTGGTGATCGCCGAACGCCGCGGCCAGGCGATCTACTACGAGCTCAACACGTCGGTCTTCGAAGATCTCGTCCAGCACCTGATGGGCTGGGTCAAACCTGTGCGTAAGGTGTCTAAGTCACGCGAGCGCCTGCGGCCAGCCGCGAGCGGAGCGAGCGGCTCGGCGTAAGTTCGCGCCGGGGGTGGGGCCCCGGCGCAAGTGAAGGAAGTTGATCATGACGTCGAAAAAACGCACGCAGATCGGCTCTCTCGTCATCATCGCGCTCGGCTTCCTGGTCGGACTGGCGGCCTACTGGCGCATTCCGCTCGACGGCCGCGACGACAGGCTGTTCTTCAGGCTCGAGATCGCGTTCGCCCTGCCGGCGACGACGCTCGTGCTCTACCTGCTCTTCCGCAGCCTCTGGCGCCACGACCGCGTCCGCACCGGCAACGGCGCGTTCGAAGCGACGTATCACGCGATCGTCTTCAGGACGATCGCGTTCGTGTTCGCGATCCACGCGCTCCTGATGCTCGCGCTCACCGACGTGATGGACGTCATCGGCACGCACACCTGGGGCAAGCGCGTCGTCGTCGTGATGCTCGGCCTCGCGATCATGGCCATCGGCAACCTGCTGCCGCGCACGCGGCCCAACATCGCGTTCGGCCTCCGCACCGATCGGACGCTGACGAATCCGACGCTCTGGCAGCAGGTCCATCGCGTCGGCGGATACGCGGCGGTCGGACTCGGCGCCGTCATCCTGCTCATGGGCGTGCTGGCGGCGAACCAGAACCTCGCGGGCGCGCTCGTCCTGCCCGGCGCCGCCCTCGCCACGGCGATCGTGTACATCTCGTATCGCCGGTATGCGGGCGCGTGAACCGCGAGCCGCCCGGCTGACGCCTTCGCGCTCCCGACACCCATGCTTGAAGCACGTGGGCTGACGAAGCGATACGGCGCGCTCCTCGCCGTCGACCGCGTGGACTTCTGCGTCAATCGCGGTGAAGTCCTCGGCTACCTCGGTCCGAACGGATCCGGCAAGAGCACGACGGTGAACATGATCGTCGGCCTGCTGCAGCCCGGCAGCGGCGAGATCACGCTGAACGGCACGAAGCAGGCGGAAGATCCGGCTGCCTACAAGAAGAGAATCGGGTACGTTCCCGAAGAGCCGTTCCTCTACACGCACCTCACGGCGCCCGAGTATCTGACGCTGGTCGGGCGGCTGCGCGAGATGCCCCTCGAGGGGCTCGAGCGCAAGGTCACCGAGCTGCTGAAGCTGTTCCTGCTGTGGGACGCGCGCTACAGCACGATGGCGGCGTTCTCGAAAGGCATGCGCCAGCGCGTGATCCTCGCGGCGGCGCTCCTGCACAATCCCGATCTGCTCGTCCTCGACGAGCCCTTCTCGGGCCTCGACGTCAACGCGAGCCTGCTCTTCCGGTCGCTCATCACGATGTTCGCCGCGCAGGGGCGCATGATCCTGTTCAGCACGCACCGCTTCGACATGGTCGAGAAGGTCTGCTCGCGCGCCGTCATCCTCTCGAAAGGGCGCGTCGTCGCCGAGCGGACAATCACACGCGAGACGCCGGATTCTCTCGAAGAGCTCTTTCACCGCGTCACCGACCAGCAGGACTTCACGCCGGTCGCTCGGGACATTCTCGCCGTCGTGCAGGCATGAGACGCCCGGCTGAAGCCTCGCGCTCCCGCCTGCTGACGCGGCACTTCTTCGGCGCCCTCTTCGATCTCGGCTTCCTCACGCGTGAAGGCGCGGATGGCTTCATCCGCGTCGTCATCGGCATCGTCGCCGTCATCATCACGCTCGGCCTCTGGCTGACGCGGATGTACACCATCGTCTACGCGCTGCCCGGCGGGGTCGCCGATCCGGCGCCGTACGTCAGCGCGGTCGACGCGAACACGATGACCGCCATCGGCCTGCCGATGTGGATTGCGGCCTTCGTCAC
>DATNBT010000159.1:0-25817 GCA_035571855.1 Vicinamibacterales bacterium | reverse complement strand
GCGCGCGAACCGCGCGCCGGGGTCGACGTTGTTGATCGTGCAGTAGAACATCTCGCCGAGCTGGTAGGTCTCGATCTCGATCGTCCAGTCGCCGAGCGGCTGGCGACGGCGCGTGTAGCCCTCGGCCTTCACGTTACGGCTTCTCCACCGGCGCGCCGACGAGGTTGCCCCATTCGGTCCACGAGCCGTCGTAGTTCCTCACGTTCTGGAATCCGAGCAGGTGCTTGAGCACGAACCACGTCAGGCTCGAACGCTCGCCGATCCGGCAGTACGCGATGACCGGCGTGTCGCCTTTGATGCCCTGATCGGCGTAGAGCTTCTTCAGATCGTCGACGCTCTTGAACGTGCCGTCCTCGTTGCAGTTCTTGCCCCACGGGACGCTCTTCGCGCCGGGAATGTGTCCGCCGCGCTGGCACGTCTCGGGCAGTCCGGGCGGCGCGAGGATCTCTCCGGTGAACTCCTGCGGGCTGCGGACGTCGACGAGCGCCGCCTTCTTCTGCGACGACGCCTGCTGCACGTCCGGCAGAAACGCGCGCAGCGAGACATCCGGCGCCGACGCCTTGTACGTCTTCGCCGCGAACGCCGGCTTCTCCGTGCTCAGCTCGCGCCCCTCGGACAGCCACTTCTTCCGGCCGCCGTCCATGATGCGGACGTCCTTATGGCCGTACATCTTCAGCTGCCAGAACGCCCAAGCGGCAAACCAGTTGTTGTTGTCGCCGTACAGGACGATCGTCGTGCTGTTGTCGACGCCGGTCCTGCCGAGCAGCTCTTCGAGCTTCTTGATCGGAATGATGTCGCGGACGACGGTGTCGCACAGCTCGGTCGTCCAGTTCCACCCGGCGGCGCCGGGCACATGTCCCTGATCGAATGCAGTGGTATCCACGTCCACTTCGACGACGCGGACGTTGGCGTCTTTGGCGTGTTGCGCCACCCAGTCGGTTGAAACAAGTACGTCAGCCACGTTGGCTCCTTTCAAACCTCACATCTTATATGGACGCCTTCATCCGCGCACGCGTTTCGAGAACGCTTCGTACGCGCCGGGCGAGCGCTGGCCCCACCACTGCACGTAGGCCGCCGACACCGTCTCGAGGTTCTTCCACTCGATCGAGCTCGACACCGCCTTGCGGTACTCCGGTGCCAGGTCGCGGATCCGCTCCCACACGAACAGGAACTCGCGATTGCTCTGGAAGAACAGCTCCCGGTTGAGCACGCCGTTCGCGACAAACGACGCGACCATCTCCCAGTAGGACGTCAGCATCCGGAACGACGCGTTCGGCTCGCTGCCGGGCGGGCACGTCACGTTGTACTCATCCATCGTCTTCGCCTTGAAATGCGACGCAAACCACCGCCGCGCTTCGCGCATGCGCGCTTCACGCCGCATTTCGTAGAGGCGGAGGATCAAATCCACGTCCTGATAAGACGGCGTCCCGACGTTCGTGGTCATTGCCAGCTCCAGTGAAGGTTGAATATAGTGGCGGTTTGGGCCCGATCGCGCGATGACAACATACCAGCTTTACATCAACGGCACGTTCGTCGGCGCGAAGTCAGGCAGAACACTCGACGTCATCGACCCCGCCACCACCGAAGTCATCGCGACGACGCCGGACGCCGGAAAAGACGATGTCGACGCGGCCGTGCGGGCCGCGCGCGCGGCGTTCGACACCGGGCCGTGGAAGGACGCGACGGCCCAGGACCGCGGGCGCGTGCTCTTCAAGCTCGCGCAGATCGTGCGCGATCGCGCCGGCGAGCTCGCCGAGCTCGAGACGCGCAACAGCGGCAAGCCGATCGTCGAAGCCGAAGGCGACATGGAAGACGTCGCGACGTGCTTCGAGTACTACGGCGGTTTGGCGACCAAGATTCACGGCGACGTGCTGCCGGTGCCCGACAACGCGATCAGCCTCGCGCTGCGCGAGCCGATTGGCGTCGCGGGACAGATCGTTCCGTGGAACTATCCGCTGCTGATGGCCACGTGGAAGATGGCGCCGGCGATCTGCGCGGGCTGCACGGTCGTGCTGAAGCCCGCGGAGCAGACGCCGCTGTCGGTCCTCGCGCTCGCCTCCAGCTTCAAAGACGCGGGGCTGCCTCCGGGCGTCGTCAACATCGTGACGGGACTCGGTGAGACCGCGGGCGCGGCGATTGTCGAACACGAGCACGTCGACAAGATCGCGTTCACCGGCAGTCCCGAGGTCGGCCGCCTCATCATGCGCGGCGCCGCCGGCACGCTGAAGAAGATCTCGCTCGAGCTGGGCGGCAAGTCGCCCAACATCTTCTTCGCCGATTCGGACTTCGAAGCCGCCGTAGACGGCGCGCTGTTCGGCATCTTCCTCAATCAGGGCGAGGTGTGCTCCGCCGGCAGCCGCATCCTGGTGCAGCGCCCGATCTACAGGAAGTTCGTCGACGCGATGGCCGAGAAGGCAAAGACGATCAAAGTCGGCAACGGCCTCGACCGCGAGACGAAGATGGGGCCGCTCGTCAGCCGCGAGCAGTTCGACCGCGTCCGCATGTACCAGGACATCGGAAAAAAAGAAGCGAAGGTCGCCGCGGGCGGCGACCGCGCGACCGGCGGCGTCCTCGACAAGGGGTACTTCGTCGAGCCGACGATCTTCTACGACGTCGACAACAGCGATCGCATCGCGCGCGAGGAGATCTTCGGCCCGGTCGCGTCCGTCATTCCGTTCGACAACGAAGAAGACGCGCTGAGAATCGCGAACGACACCTACTACGGACTCGCGGCGGCCGTGTGGACGCGCGACATCTTCAAGGCGATGCGCGCCGTCAAGAAGCTGCGCGCCGGCATCGTGTGGGTGAACGCGATGCAGCCGACCTACGTGGAAGCGCCCTGGGGCGGCTACAAGCAGAGCGGCGTCGGCCGCGAGCTCGGCACGTGGGGCGTCGAGGAATACATGCAGGTGAAGCAAGTCTTCATCAATCTCTCGGAAGACCCGGTGAACTGGTTCTAGTCCGCCTGAAGGCGGACACTACATGGAGTCGCAATGACCTACTACGGCGGCAAGGAACTCGCGAACGCGTTTCGGACGGTGCGGAAGAACACGATTCAGATCGCTGAAGACATTCCGGAAGACAAGTACGACTTCGCGCCCGCGGCCGGCGCGCGCTCGGTGAAGCAGACGCTCGCGCACATCGCGACGCTGACGACGTTCCCGACGATGCTGCACGGGGAGCGCATTCCGATCGAGAAGATTGATTTCATGGAGTACATGAAGAAGGTGCAGGCGGACGAAGCGACGCTCGACAGCAAGGCGAAGATCGTCGCGGCGCTGAAGGCGCGCGGCGAGGCGTTCGCGAAGATGCTCGAGGCGCTCAACGACGAGAAGTTCTTCGCCGAGTCGATCACGTTCCGTCCCGGCGCGACGCCGCCGTCCCGCACGCGCTTCGACCTGCTCCTCGCCGCCAAGGAACACGAGATGCACCACCGCGGGCAGCTGATGCTCATCCAGCGCATGCTCGGCATCACGCCGCATCTCACGCGCGAGCAGCAGGCGCGGATGGCCCAGATGCAGGCGGCGGCGAAGGTGAATTGAGCCGTCTGGTGATTTGGTGACGGCCCCGCGATTCAGCAAGGACACGCTCGCGTTCCTGACGCGGCTGAAGCGCAACAACCGGCGCGAGTGGTTCAACGCGCGCAAGGACGAGTACGAACGCGTCGTCCGTCAGCCGATGTTCGCGATCATCGATCGGCTGGCGGTCGACATGCGCCGCATCGCGCCGGAGCTGCTCGTCGGGCCGAAGTGCGTGTACCGCATCTACCGCGACGTCCGGTTTTCGGAGAACAAGCAGCCGTACAAGACGCACGTCGCCGCGAGCTTCTGGCATCGCGCGCTCGGCAAGGGCGGCGGAGCCGGGCTGTACTTTCACATCGCGCCCGACGGCGTCTGGATCGGCGGCGGCATGTATCACCCGGAGATGCCGCAGCTGCACAAGGTGCGCCTGCATCTCGCCGGGAACTTCGACCAGTTCCGATCGATCGTCGAGTCGCCGGGATTCAAGCGGGCGCTCGACGGCGGACTCGAGGGCGAGCGGATGACCCGCGTGCCGCGTGGTTTTCCGAAAGATCACGAGGCCGCCGAGTACCTGAAGTACCGCCAGTTCATCGCGGGCCGGGAATTTCCGGCCGCGTTCGCCACGCAGCCGAAGTTCTACCCGGGCGTTCTGGATGTATTCCGCCGGACCGCCCCTCTCGTCCGCTTTCTCAACGAAGCGCTTCAGTAATGAAGATCTAAGACCATGCAGAAAATCACGTACGCCACCATGAGCGGCAATCAGATGGAGGATCTCCATCGCGAGCTCGATGCGGCGATTGAAAGCGTCAAAAAGACCTTCGGCAGACGCTATCCACTCGTCATCAACGGACGCGATGTCTTTGCCTCGAGCGAGTTCGACGATCGCAGCCCCATCGACACGCGCCTGCTGCTCGGCACGTTCCAGAGCGCCAGCCGCGAGCAGACGCGCGAGGCCATCGCCGCCGCGAAGGCCGCGTATCCCGCCTGGAGCGCGCGGCCGTGGACCGAACGCGTGGCGCTGCTGAAGAAAGTGGCGGACGGCATCCGCGCCAGGCGCTGGGAGATCTCGGCGCTCATGGGCTACGAAGCCGGCAAGAACCGGCTCGAGTGCGTCGGCGACGTCGAAGAATCGGCGGACCTGATCGAGTACTACTGCAACGACATCGAAAGACATCACGGCTTCGAGACCACGCTCGGCACGCTCGGGCCGAACGAAGAGAACTCGAGCGTCATGCGGCCGTACGGCGTGTGGGCCGTCATCTCGCCGTTCAACTTCCCTCTCGCGCTCGCCGCCGGTCCGTCGGGCGGCGCCCTCGTCGCGGGCAACACCGTCGTCTTCAAACCGGCGTCGGCGACGCCGCTCGTCGGCTACAAGCTGCTCGAAGTCATGCGCGACGCGGGCGTTCCCGCCGGCGTCTTCAACTTCATCACCGGCGGCGGCGGCACGGCCGGACAGGAGCTGATCGACAACGCCGACGTCGACGGCATCGTCTTCACGGGATCGAAAGACGTCGGCATGCACCTGATCCGCGACAACGCGACGCGCAAAGTGCCGCGGCCGCTGATCATCGAGATGGGCGGAAAGAATCCGTCGATCGTCACGCGCGCCGCCGATCTCGACAAGGCGTCGGACGGCGTCATGCGATCGGCCTTCGGCGCGCAGGGCCAGAAGTGCTCCGCCAACTCACGCGTCTACATCGACAGGACCATCCGCGCCGAGTTCGTACAGCTGCTCGTCGACAAGACGAAGAAGATCAGAATCGGCAACCCGCTCAATCGTGACGTCTATCTCGGCCCGGTGATCAACGAAGACGCGGTGACGACGTACGAGAAGGCGATCGCGCTCGCGGTCCGCGACGGCGGCACGGTGCTGACCGGCGGACGCCGGCTCGCAGGCGGAGAATTCGAGCACGGGTACTTCGTCGAGCCCGCACTCATCGACGGGCTGCCGACGAGCCATCCGCTCTTTTCCGAAGAACTGTTCGTGCCGATCACCGTCCTCGGCGACGTCTCGACGCTCGACGAAGCCATCGACCTCGCGAACGGCACGGAGTACGGCCTGACCGCCGGACTGTTCTCGGAGGACGATAAAGAAATTCGGCGTTTCTTCGATCGGATCGAGGCCGGCGTCACGTATGTCAACCGGCGCGCGGGCGCAACCACGGGCGCGTGGCCCGGCATCAACTCTTTCGGCGGCTGGAAGGCGAGCGGATCGACCGGACGCGGCACCGGCGGACCTTATTACGTCCAGCAGTTCATGCGCGAGCAGAGCCGCGTCAGAATCCGTTAAGACAAATTCCTCACGGCGGCGTCTAACTGACATTGCTTTCTCGAGCGAGGTGGTTATGTCGCGACTTGTCGGAGCGTTGCTGACGGCGTGGCTCGTGTCGTCCGGTGTCTCCGCACAGACGCCGTCGTCCACTCCGGGATTTCCCGCACCTCCCCGCGATAACTCCGCGCTTCCCCCTGCGCCCTCGACCGCGATCATCCGCGGCCATGTGTACGACGCATCGAACGGAAAGCCGCTCCGCAAGGTTCAGGTGCGCGCCGTGTCTCCCGAACTGCGCGAGAACCGTCTCGCCATCACCGACAACAACGGCGCGTTCGAGATCAGAAACCTCGCCGCGGCCCGGTATCAGCTGAGCGCGCAGAAAGGCAGCTTCGTCACGCTGCAGTACGGCCAGACGCGCCCGTTCGAGCAGGGCAAGCCGATCGACGTCCATGACGCGCAGGTGATCGACAAAGTCGACTTCAACCTGCCGCACGGCGCCGTCGTCACCGGACGCGTCGTCGACGAAACCGGCGAGCCGCAGTCGAACGTCCAGGTCACGCTGCAGCGGTATCAGTACATCAACGGACGGCGGCAGCTGAACACGACGTCGTTCGCGTCGACGAACGACATCGGCGAGTACCGCCTGTTCGGTGTCGCGCCGGGCCAGTATTTCGTTACCGCGACGATGAGGCTCTTCAACTTCAGCGACGCGCCGCCTGACGATCGCTCCGGCTACGCACCGACCTACTACGGCGGCTCGACGAACGTGAACGACGCGCAGCGCATCACGCTGGCCGTCGGGCAGCAGCTGAACGACATCAACATCGGGCTCGCGCCGACGCAGCTCGCGCGAATCACCGGGACCGCCGTCACCTCCGACGGCAAACCGCTGACCGGAGGGCTGGTCAATCTGATCCAGGTGCTCGGTCAGGGCAGCTTCTTCAGCAGCATCGGCGCGCAGCTGAAACCCGACGGAAGCTTTTCCGTCGGCGGCGTCGCGCCCGGGGACTACATCCTGCGCGGGCAGTCGCCGCTGACCGCCGGCGCGCTTCCCGAACAGATTCAAGCGAGCCTTACGGTCAACGGCCAAGACATCACCGATCTTCGTCTCGTCGGCGTCAAGCCGTCGAGCGTCTCGGGCCGCGTCGTTCCCCCCGCGGGATCGCAGGCAAACCTCGGCGAGCTCATGATTCTCACCGTGCCGAAAGTCTTCCTGCCGCTCGCCGGCGGCAACGGCAACACACGAGTCAACGAAGACGGGACGTTCGATCTGAAGGCGCAGCCGGGCGTGGTGTATCTCCGCCTGAATGCCCAGGGCGCGTTCAGCACGACGCGCATCAGGACCGTCCGCCTGAACGGCGTCGACGTCACCGACAGCGGTTTCGAGATCAAGCCGAACGAAGACCTTCGCGGCTTCGAAGTCGAACTCACCAACCAGATGGCGAGCGTCGTCGGCAGCGTGTCCGACGCGCGGGGAAATCCCGCGCGCGATTACACGGTGCTGCTCTTCCCGCGCGACCGCGAGCGGTGGGAAACGACGTCCCGCTATCTCTACGTCGCGAGGCCGGATCAGGAGGGCAAGTACAAGGCGCAGTACGTCCTGCCCGGCTCGTATTACGCCATTGCGCTCGACTACCTCGAGCAGGGTTCTCAGGGCGACCCGGAGTTCCTCGATCGCATCAAGGAACGCGCCACCGAGCTGACCATCAACGACACGGAAACGGCCAGCCTCGATTTGAAGCTCACAACGGCGCCCTGACGTCACTTTTTACGTACTCCACGGACGGGCGGTCTAATCTTCGTACTTATGGCCGCCCGCATAGCGCAAGTTCTGCTGTCGCTGGCAGTTTTTGTCAGCCTCCCCTCCGATCCCCGCGCCATTTCGCATGTTCTCGAACGCACGTCGTTCGGCCTTCGTCCCGGTGACGTCGAGCGAGTTCAGGCGCAGGGGCTCGAGCGTTACATCGAAGAACAGCTGCATCCCGAGCGCCTGAGCGACGCGGGCCTCGACGCGCGGCTCTCCGACTTCGACACCCTGCGGATGAGCTCGCGCGACATCGCGCAGCAGTTCGAAATGCCCCTGGAAGACGCCCGCAAGGCGGCGGGCGCCGCCGCTGGCGACGGAAAGCCGAGCCCCGAACAGCGGCGCGCGGCGACGGTCGTGCAGGAACTGCAGGAGCAGAAGGTGCTGCGCGCGATCTACAGCGGCCGCCAGCTGCAGGAAGTCCTGGTGGACTTCTGGTTCAACCACTTCAACGTCGATGCCCGCAAGGGCGCCTCGCGGTTTCTGCTGACGTCGTACGAGCGTGACGTCATCCGGCCGCACGTCTTCGGCAGATTCCGCGACCTGCTCGAAGCGACGGCGAAAAGCCCGGCGATGCTGTTCTACCTCGACAACTGGCAGAGCGTGGATCCGAACGGCGTGCATGTCGACGCGCCGCGAGGACACTTCGTGCGCGGGCCGTTCGGACAGCCGGTGTTCGTGCAGCCGCCGCTGCGTGCGCCGCGCCAGAACGCGAACGCGCCGAAGGGACTGAACGAAAACTACGGCCGCGAGCTGATGGAGCTGCACACGCTCGGCGTCGACGGCGGCTACACGCAGCAGGACGTCACGGAGGTCGCGCGCGCCTTCACCGGCTGGACGATCGAACGTCCTCGTCAGGACGGGACGTTCAAGTTCGATCCGCGGCTGCATGACGACGGCCGGAAGCTCGTGCTCGGCCACGTCATCAACGCCGGCGGCATGAACGACGGCGAGCAGGTGCTCGACCTCCTCGCGAGGCATCCGTCGACGGCGAGGTTCATCGCGACCAAGCTCGTCCGCCACTTCGTCAGCGACACGCCGCCTCCGTCGCTCGTCGATCGCGTCGCCGCGCGCTTCCGCGAGACCGACGGCGACCTGCGCGAGGTGATGCGCACGCTTCTCCTGTCGCCGGAATTCCTCTCGCCCGACGTGTATCGCCAGAAGATCAAGACGCCGTTCGAATTCGTCGTCAGCGCGGTGCGCGCCACCGGCGCGGAGGTACACGACGCGCGGCCGCTCGTGAACCAGATCGCGCAGCTCGGCGAGCCGCTCTATCAGTGCCAGCCGCCGACCGGCTACAAAGACACCGCCGATGCGTGGGTGAACACCGGCGCGCTCGTCGGCCGCATGAACTTCGGCCTCGCGCTCGCCGGCAACAGGCTCCGCGGCATCGTCGTGTCGAACCCGACGCCCGACGGCATTCAACTCGGCGCTCCGGAATTCCAGAGGAGATAGGCAGATGCTTTCGCGACGCGTCTTTCTCAAGAACACGGGCTTCGCGCTCGTGAGCCTCGGCTTCGCACCGTCGTTCCTCACGCGCACGGCATACGCGCAGGGACGCACCGGCCGCCCGAAGCAGCTGATCGCGATCTTTCAGCGCGGGGCCGTGGACGGCCTGAACGTGGTCGTCCCGTTCGGCGACGCCGACTACTACCGCGCGAGGCCGGGCATCGCGATCGCGCGGCCGGGCGCCGCCGACGGCGCCGTCAGCCTCGACGGCTTCTTCGGATTCAACCCGCGCCTGCAGCCGCTGAAGCCGTTCTGGGATCAGGGCGCGCTGGCCATCGTGCACGCATGCGGTTCTCCGGACGCGACCCGATCGCACTTCGACGCGCAGGACTACATGGAGACCGCGACGCCAGGCGTGAAGACGACCGGCGACGGCTGGTTGAACCGTTATCTTCAGGTGCGGCGGACCGAACATGACGCCGCGTTTCGTGCGGTGTCGCTGACGCCGCAACTGCCGCGCATGCTGCAGGGACGCGCGCCGGCCATCGCGATGAGCCAGCTCTCGCAGTTCAGCATTCGCGCCGGACAGCTGCCCGCGGCGGGGACGACGTTCGAATCGCTGTACGCGGAAGCGAAGGACCGCGTCCTCGGCGGCACGGGACGCGAGGCCTTCGACGCGATGAAGATGCTGAAGGACGCGGATCCGTCACGGTACGAGCCGGAACACGGCGCGGACTATCCGCGCAGTCCGTTCGGCCAGGCGCTGAAGCAGATCGCGCAGCTCGTCAAGGCGGACGTCGGACTCGAAGTGGCGTTCGCGGACGTCGGCGGCTGGGATACGCACGTCAATCAGGGATCCTCGCAGGGTCAGCTCGCGACGCGGCTCGACGACTTCGGCCGCGCGATCGCGGCGCTCGTCGTCGATCTCGGCGATCGCATGGCCGACACCGTCGTGCTCACGATGTCGGAGTTCGGACGCGCCGTGAATGAGAACGGCAACCGCGGCACCGATCACGGCCACGGCAACGCGATGATGGCGATCGGCGGCGGCGTGCGCGGCGGCAGGGTGTACGGCCGCTGGCCAGGGCTGGCGGTCGATCGGCGGTACGAAGGCCGCGACCTCGCGGTCACGACCGACTTCCGCGACGTCTTCGGCGAAATCGTCGTCCGTCATCTCGGCGTCCGGGACGCGCGGCCGGTGTTTCCGGGCTACGCGATGGATCCCGCGCGCTTTCCAGGCCTGTTCGCATAGAATGAAGCGGACATGGCGGCCGACAAGCCTGCGGACAAGAACGACAAACCCAAGCGCGAGGTCGGCGACGCACTCGGCATGGTCGAGACGCGCGGCCTCGTCGGCATGGTCGAAGCCGCCGACGCCATGTGCAAGACGGCCAACGTCGTCTTCGTCGGCTGGCAGAAAGTCGACGCAGGCCTGGTGACCGCGATCGTGCGCGGCGACGTCGGTTCGGTGAAGGCCGCGACGGACGCAGGCGCGGCGGCCGCACGGCGCGTCGGCGAGCTCGTCGGCGTGCACGTCATCCCGCGGCCCGCGGACGACCTCGAACTGATTTTTCCGATCAGGTAGTGGCGCAGGCCTTCAGGCCTGCCGTCGCTTTCGCCGCCGCGGACGCAGCGACGAACTCAACTCCTTCAACAATCCTTCGTTCCCGACGACGAGCAGCGGCTGCGTGGGCCCGTGCAGCAGGTTGAAGAACTCGCCGCGGTCGGTGCGCGCGTAGACGTGGCGGCCGTCGGTCAGCAGCTGCACGCGTCCGCCGCCGCCGGTCGCGTCGAACAGCCGCGCGTTGAAGCGATGACGCAGCGTCTCGACGATCTGATGCAGCTGGTGAACGGTGAAGCCGCGGCCGCGCAGATCGGCGAGCACGAGCAGCTCGAAGAGCTCGATCGGTGTATACCGGCGCTCGGTGTAGCCGCCGGCGTCCGTCCTGTGCGTGGGAATCGCGGCCGAGACGAGACCGCTGGCGTCCCAGAGCTGAAGCTGGCGCGCCGTCAGTCCTGTGAGCGAGGCGATCTCGCGGGAACTGTACGTGCGCTTGAGCTTCATTGAGCGGCGATTCTATCCGCCATCGCCGCGCCCGTGAAATCCTTCGCCGTCAGCCCGCCCTCGCTGTGCGTCGAGTACGTGAGCGTGACGCGCTTGTAATTAATGAGGATGTCGGGATGATGATCGGCGGCCTCGGCTTCGGGCACCAGGCGATTCACGAAGCCGACCGCTTCGGGAAAGCCTTTGAACGTGAACTGCTTCTTGATCTCGTTCTGCTCGAGCGTCCACCCGTGCACGGTCTTCATGCGTTCGGCGATTTCGGCCTGTGACAGCTTCATAACCCCTCCGGCTTCGTTCACTGTGTTTCCAGGGGCCGTCGCCCGCGGACGTCGTCGAGCCTGATGCGTGCGGCGTCGAGCGCCTCGAGCGCCGTGCGGCGCATTTCCTCCGCCGTCGGCTCCTCAGCCGCGCCCTGAAACGCGGTCGAGGCGACCGCGCGGTGGTAGGCGCGCTGTGCGTCCTGCAGCTCAGCGAGGGCGGCCGCGTGCTCGCGCTGCCACGCGGCGAACGCGGCGGCTGAAGACGTATCGCTCACAACGCACCGAATCGCCGCGGACCAATCTCGGCCAGCAGCGGATCGTCGACGCCGTCCACCATCGCCCGCGCGACGAGCTGCGCCGTCAGCGGACACAGCAGCACGCCGTTACGGAAGTGTCCGGTGGCGTACATCAGGTTCGGCATCGCCTGCGACCAGCCGATGATCGGCAATGCATCGGGTGTGCCCGGACGCAGCCCGGCACGCGCGCTGCCGAGCGCGGCCTTGCCGGCCGACGGAATCAGATCGCACGCGGCGGTCATCAGGCCGCTGATGCCTGTGACGGTCGTCCGCTCATCGAATCCCACCTCTTCCATCGTCGCGCCGAGGAGCACGGTGCCGTTGTCCCACGGGACGAGATAACAGTGATCGCCCCACGTGACGCGTCGAAGCGGATCGCTCTGCCAGGCGAGATGCAGAAGCTGGCCGCGGACGGGGCGGACGGGCACGCGTGGAGTTCCCGCGCCGACGTTGATTTCTCCCGACCAGCTGCCTGCGGTCACGACAACCGCGCCTCCCGTCACCGATCCGCGTCCGGTATCGACGACGAGGTCGCCGTCCCGTTGCGAGATGCTCCTGGCGCGCGCGCCTTCGACGAGCTGCGCGCCGTGACAGCGCGCGGCCGCGACGAGCGCGCGCGTGAGCTCGCCGGCGCGTACATAGCCGTGCGCCTCGATCAGCAGCGCGCCCAGCGTGGACCGTCCGAGCTGCGGCTCTTCGGCGCGCGCTTCCGCGGCGTCGAGCATCGAGAGCTTCACGCCTCGCGCTTCGAGACGCGCCGCGACATCGCGGAGATGGTCGAGACGCTCGCGTGAAGAAGCGACGTCGAGCGTGCCGGTGCGCTTGTAGCCGACCGTCGTTCGCGCGGTGTCCGCGACACGCGGCACGAACTCGTCATAAAGGTCGAGACTGCGGACCGCGAGCTCGAGGAAGGTCGTGTTGCGGTCTTTCGCTTCGGTGAACGGCGCGAGCATGCCTGCCGAGGCCTGCGTCGCACCCATCCCGGGCTGACGGTCGTCGACGATCTGCACCGAGGCTCCGCGCCTGGCCAGTTCGTATCCAACCGCGCAGCCGACGATTCCAGCGCCGATGACGATGACGTCGGGAGAGCGAGAGGTCAGAACCTCTGGAGTTTACCTCCTGCTCTCGGAGCAGGACAGGGTCCGAGACTCCGGACACTTGGTTTCGATATCCGGATCCTGTAAATTCGCCCCGCATCAAGGGTTTACGCCGTTCCGCCGATATTGCTCATGGGTACAGCCCTTGCTGAGAACAGCCCATGAACAAGGAGATCTGTAATGTCTGTAAATAAGGTCGCGTTCACCGCTGTCGGGCTCGCCTGCGTTGCCGCGGCGGGTGCGGGCGGCTACCTGGCGCTGCGGCAGAACGCGCCGGAGCCCGCGCAGACAGTCGCGACCGCGACGCCGTCACCGGCAAACACGGCTCCGGCGGCCGCTGAAAAACCCGTTCAGGAAACTGAAGCGGCGATCGAACCGGCAACGCCGGCGAAGACACCGAAGAAGGCCGTGACGCCACCGCCTGTTGCGAAGGCCCCCGCTCGATCGGCGACGACCGCCTCGACGACAACCGGCAAAGCGGCTGCGCCTGCGCCTCTCGCGGCGGCGCCCGCTCCGGATCCCGCGCCGGCTCCGCCCGCGCGCACTGACACCGTTGAACGCGTCGCGCAGGAAGCGCCCGCTCCGCCGCCTCCGCCGCAGCACACGTTCGAAGAGCTCGTGATCTCCGCCGACTCCGTCATCGGACTGCAGAGCGACACGACGGTGACGAGCGAGCGCGCGCGCGTCGAAGATCGCGTCGAAGCGCGTGTGACGCGCGACGTGAAGGTCGCGGATCGCGTGGCGATTCCCGCCGGCTCGCGCGCCATCGGCTACGTCACGCAGGTCGAGCAGGGCGGCAAGTTCAAGCAGCAGGCGAAGCTCGCGATTCGGTTCCAGACGATCGTGCTCGCCGACGGCACACGCCTGCCGATCTCGACGGCGGCCGTCGAGCGTGAAGGCGACGCCAAGGGCGGCTCCACGGCCGCGAAGGTCGGCGGCGGCGCTGTCGCCGGCACGATCCTGGGCGCGATTCTCGGCGGCGGCAAAGGCGCGGCGATCGGCGGTCTCGCCGGCGCCGGCGCGGGCACCGCGGCGTCGGCGGCCGGCGATCGCAGCGAAGCGACGCTCAGGGCCGGCGAGCCGATCACGGTCCGCCTGCTGTCGCCGGTGACGGTGACCACCGAATCAAAATGATCATGCGCGCTATGATGCGCGCATGACTCCCGACGAATTCCGGCGGCACGGTCACGCGCTCGTGGACTGGGTCGCCGGCTACCTCGAGCATCCCGAACGCTATCCGGTTCTCCCACGGCTCTCGCCAGGCGACATCACGGCGGCGCTGCCTGCGTCGGCGCCCGAAGACGGCGAGCCGTTCGACGCGATCATGGCCGACTTCGAGCGCGTGCTCGTGCCCGGCCTCACGCACTGGAATCATCCGGGCTTTCTCGCGTACTTCGCCAGCTCGGGCAGCGCCCCCGGCATCCTCGCGGACCTGCTGTCGGCGGCGCTCAATCAGCAGGCCATGCTGTGGCGCACGTCGCCCGCCGCCACCGAGCTCGAGTCGGTGTCGCTCGGCTGGCTGCGGCAGCTGATCGGACTTCCCGATGCGTTCGAAGGCGTCATCTACGACACCGCGTCGATCAGCACGATGCACGCGCTCGTGGCCGCACGCGAAGCGGCCGTGCGCGACGTGCGCGTCCGCGGCCTCGCCGGCCGCTCCGATCTGCCGCGCGTGCGCGTGTACTGCTCGGAGCAGAGCCATTCGTCCGTCGACAAGAGCCTGATGACCATCGGTCTCGGCCAGGAGTCGCTGCGGAAAATCCCCGTCGATCGGGAATACCGGATGAAACCGGACGTCCTCGCGTCGGCCATCGCGGACGATCGCGCATCGGGACTTCTTCCGATCGCCGTCGTCGCCACGGTCGGCACGACGTCGACGACGAGCATCGATCCTGTCGCGGCAATCGCGGACATCTGCGCCCGCGAACGCGTGTGGCTGCACGTGGATGCCGCGTACGGCGGCGTCGCCGCGATGCTGCCGTCACACGCGCACATCCTCGCCGGCGCCGATCGCGCGGACTCGCTCGTCGTCAATCCGCACAAGTGGCTGTTCACGCCCATGGACCTGAGCGCGCTGTATTGCCGGCGCATGGACGCCCTGCGCGCGGCGTTCGCGCTGACGCCGGAGTACATCCTGACCGGCGACGAAGCCGCGGCGTCGCGGCGGAATCTGATGAACACCGGCATCCAGCTCGGACGCCGGTTCAGGTCGCTGAAGCTGTGGATGATTCTTCGATCGTTCGGCGCCAGCGGACTTCGCGCGAAGCTCGCGGAACACATCCGCCTCGCGCAGCTCTTCGCGTCATGGGTCGACGGCCACTCGGACTTCGAGCGGCTCGCGCCCGTGCCGTTGAGCGTCGTCTGCTTCAGGTGGAATCCGCTCGGGACGGCGGGCGAACGCCGATCCGAAGCCGAGCTCGACGCCGCCAACGAACGGCTGCTCGATCTGGTGAATCAGAGCGGCGAGGTCTTTCTCTCTCATACGAAGCTGCGCGAAGGCACGGCGCTCCGGCTCGCCGTCGGACAGGTCGACACGGCGGAGCGCCACGTCAGGCGCGCGTGGGACCTCCTCGTGGATCGAGCCGCCACTCTTCGCTGAACGTCTCTCCCTCGTCGTCGCTCACGAGCGCGACGACGCCGTTGAGGGGAAACGAACTCTCTTCGCGCTTCAACAGCGAGAGGAGCCGGGGCATGTGAGGGTAGTGCCCTGCGATCAGCAGATCGCGGGATTCACCGCGAAGCCGATCGCGGATCCAGTCCGGCTGATCCTCCGGCTGGAGATCACGTGTGGCCGAGAACTCAGCGAACGGATTGCACGCGCGCCAGAACGCTTCCGCCGTTTCCTTCGCGCGCAGCTTGCCGCTGTGCCAGACGACGGCCGGCTTGACGCCGCGGGCGGCGGCCTCCGCCGCGAGACGCTGGACGGCCTCGCGTCCCCACGGCGACAATGGCCGGCGCGGATCGATCTCCGGGCCGACCGCGTCGCCATGATGAACCAGGACAAGTCTCATCCCGCCAATCCCGCCCTTCCTGTCCGGATTCTCGCGGTGCTTCTGCTGCTGTGGCAGCCGTTCAACGTGGCGTACGTCATGTCTGGGCTGATCGATGAGCTCTCGGTTCGCGGCAGCGGTCTCGCGATCATCCTGCTGGCACGTCTGCTTGCGGCGGGACTCGGCATTGCCGCCGGGCTCGCGCTGTTTCAGCGGCGGCCGGGAGGCGTGACGCTCGCAAAAACCTCCCTGCTGTTCTCCGCCATCGTCGATATCGTTGCTTACGCGACACCGTTTGTCCCCGACAATCGCCCGCCGGGCGACGCGACGATCATCCTCGTCGCCTCGCTGGCGTACTACGCCGGCTGGTTCATTTATCTGATCCGAGCGACTTCTCTCGAATCGCCTTGAACTCGTTGCCGGCTTTCCACTCCGGAAACTTCTGCGCCTGCGCGACGCGGTAACCGACGGCGAGGAGCAGCTTCAGATCTTCCGCGGCGCCGCTCAGATCCCAGTCCGGCGTGATCACGTCCTTCGGCGAGTGGTATCGCTCTTTGTTGTACTCCTCACGGATCCGCCGGCCGTAATCGGCGGGCCTGCCGACAAAGTCGACACCCTCGTCGGGATCGAGCGCCGGCACGCCTCGTTTCGCGAAGCTGAAGTGATCGGATCGGTAGTAGCCGCCCTTTTCGGGCTCGGGATCGGGACGGATGCTTCGACCCTGCTCCTTCGCCGCCTCGACCGCGTAATCGTCGAGATCGGACGCCCCGTATCCGACGAGCGTCAGATCTTTCGTGCGCCCGTGAACGTTGATGCCATCGATGTTGATGTTCGCCAGCGTCTTCGCAAGCGGGTAGATTGGCGCGACGGCGTAGTACTCCGAGCCCAGCAGCCCCTTCTCCTCCGCCGTCACCGACACGAACAGAATCGATCGCTTCGGCGGGGGCGACACCTTTTCAAACGCGCGCGCGAGCTCGAGCAGCGAGGCCGTGCCGGACGCGTTGTCGACCGCGCCATGAAAGATTCCCTCGTTGCTCTTGCCCAGATGATCCCAGTGCGCGGTGTAGACGACGTACTCATCTTTACGGGCGGGATCGGCGCCGTCGATTTTGCCGACGACGTTCTGCGAGTCGATCGTGCGAATCGTGCTGCGAATCGTCATCGAGGCGTCGACGCCCAGCGGTACCGGCCTGAAGTCCCGCGACAGCGCCTGTTTCTTCAACGCGTCGTAGTCCTGTCCGGCAAGTTTGAAGACGTTCACCGCCTGTTCGTACGGGATCCAGCCTTCGACTGACGCGCGCCCCATGTTCTTGTCCGGCGTCACCAGGTTGAACTGCTCGCCGGTAAAGCTGTCCTGAACGACGTTGAATGCATAGCTCGCGGGAGCGGTCTCGTGCACGATCAGAACGCCCGCAGCACCCTTCATCGCTCCGATCTCGTACTTGTACGTCCAGCGGCCGTAGTACGTCATGGCCTTTCCGCCGAACATCTTCGGATCGAGCTCGCCGGGCTTCGCGGGATCCGGAACCGGTGGATCGCCGACGAGCATCACGAGCGTCTTGCCGCGGACGTCGAGGCCTTTGTAGTCGTCCCAGTTGTACTCAGGCGCGACGACGCCGTAGCCGACGAAGACCAGCTCGGATTTATCGAGACTCGCCGATTCGGTCACGCGCCGGGTCGCTGCCACCACATCGTCTCTGAACTTCAGCGTCAACGACTTCGCACCCTTTGTCACCACAAGCGGCGCCGGGGCGGCCGTGATGCCGACGAGCGGCACCTTCTGGATGTACGTGCCGTCGGTGTTGCCCGGCTTGAGGCCGATCTTCTTGAACTGATCGACCAGGTACGCGACCGTCAGCTCCTCGCCCCTGCTGCCGGGCGCGCGTCCTTCGAATTCATCCGACGAGAGGACCTTCACGTGCTGCAGCAGCGCGTTCGTGTCGATGTCCGGCAGCTGCGACAGCGTCAACGAACCCGGCGTCGAGCACGCGGCGGCGGCGAGAAGCGCGATCAGCGCGGCGCGTTTCATCATGACCGGCATTCTTGCATACTATGCACACGCGCTATGTGGTTGATCCTCGCGGCCGCGGCGGCGAACCTGACGCTGACAGCAGTGCCTGGCGTCAAGGTCGGCCATCACACGCTGACGGAACGGCCGACGGGCTGCACCGCGATTCTCGTGGAAGCCGGAGCGACCGCCGGCGTGGACGTCCGCGGCTCGGCGCCGGCGAGCGCCGAAACCGATTTGCTCAAGCCGGCGAACCTCGTGCAGCAGATCTACGCGATCAGCCTGTCGGGCGGCAGCGCGTTCGGCCTCGACAGCCGCAGCGGCATCATGCGGTATCTCGACGAGAAGAACATCGGGTTCAAGGCCGCGACATCTATTAATGTCCCGATCGTGCCGGCCGCGAGCATTTTCGACCTCAACATCGGCGCCAATCCGAAAATCAGACCGGCCGCCGACTGCGGCTATCGCGCCGCGCAGGGGGCGTCGACCGCTCCGGTCGCGGAAGGGAACGTCGGCGCGGGCGCTGGCGCGACGGTCGGCAAGAGCGCGGGCTCGGGCCGCGCGATGAAGGGCGGCATCGGCAGCGCGGCGATCCGGATGCCGGACGGCCTCATCGTCGCCGCGCTCGTCGCCGTGAATGCCGCGGGCGACATCATCGATCCCGCGACGGCCAGGGTCGTCGCCGGCGTTCGCACTACCGACGGCAAGTCGCTCGCGGATGCGCGCGTGCTGCTGACAACCGGCGCGGTCCGCTCGCCGGCGCGGCCTGGCGAGAACACGACGCTCGCCGTCGTCGCCACCAACGCGACGCTGACCAAGACACAGGCGACGAAGGTCGCCGAGATGGCGCACGACGGCTTCGCGCGCGCGATCTATCCGAGCCACACCATGGGCGACGGCGACACGATCTTCGCGCTCGCGACGGCCGGCCTGCAGGGAAACGCCGACGTGAGCCGCATCGGCGCGCTCGCGGCGCAGGTCGTCGCCGACGCCATCGTCCGCGCCGCGCGTCAGGCGACCGGTATTCCCGGGTATCCTGCGGCGCGCGATCTGAAGTAGCGCAGGCCTCCGGGCCTGCCCGATGAACGTCTACCTCACTATCCTCATCGTCTACTCGCTGGCGCTGATGGCGCTCGGCCTGTCGATCGGCCGCCGCGTCCGCGGCGCCGCGGATTTCTTCGTCGCCGGACGCCGGCTCGGCCCCGGACTGATCTTCGCGACGATGCTCGCCGCAAACATCGGCGCGGGATCGACCGTCGGCGCGACGGCGCTCGGCTACACCAACGGCATCAGCGCCGCGTGGTGGGTCGGATCCGCGGGACTTGGCTCGCTCGTCCTCGCGTTCTGGATCGGTCCGTCGATGCGGCGCGTCGCCGAGGCGCACGACCTGCGAACGGTCGGCGACTACCTCGAGCATCGCTACTCGGCGGCGGTGAGAACGCTGGCGGCCGCGATCCTGTGGGTCGGATCGCTGTTCATCCTCGCCGGGCAGCTCTGGGCGATTGGCTCGATCATCTCCGCCGTCACCGGCGCGCCGCCGTGGATCGGCTGCGCGATCGGCGGCGTGGTCATCACCGTGTATTTCAGCGCCGGCGGCCTGCTGACCGCCGCGTGGGTGAATGTCGTTCAGCTCGCCGTCAAGATGATCGGCTTCGCCGTCGCGCTGCGATGGGCAGTGTACGCGGCCGGCGGACTCGCGGGCACGCCGCCCGGACTACCGGCCGATTACCTGACGCTGTGGCGGGCCGGCTCGCCGGGGCTGTCGACGCTCGCGATCCTCGTGCCGCCGTTCATCGTCTCACCCGGACTTCTGCAGAAGATCTTCGGCGCGCGTGACGATCGCGCGGTGCGCGTCGGCGTCGGCCTCAACGCGCTCGGCCTGCTCCTGTTCGCGGCGGTTCCGGCGGTTCTCGGCATCCTGGCGCGGGCGTTTTTCCCCGACCTGCCGTCGGCCGATCTCGCCTTGCCGACGCTGCTGGTGCGCGCCGTACCGCCGGCGGTCGGCGCGATCGGTCTCGCCGCGGTCTTCTCCGCCGAGGTCAGCGCGTCCGACGCGATCCTCTTCATGCTGACGACGTCGCTGTCGCAGGATTTCTATCGCCGCTTCATCAACCCGACGGCCGGTGATCGACAGGTGCTGCGGCTGGCGCGATGGACCGCCGTCTGCGGCGGCGCGGCGGGCACGGCGCTCGCGATTGTCCTCGGCAGCGTCGTCAACGCGCTGACGATCTTCTATACGCTCGTCGGCGTGTCGCTCTTCGTTCCGATCCTCGCCGGACTGTACGTCCGCCGCACGTCCGCCGCGGGTGCGCTGCTGACGATGATCGCGGGCGTCGCGGCCGCGGTCACGGTCCACGTTCTGACAGGTGGCCGCGGCTTCGGACTGTTCTCGCCTGCCGTCGCCGGTCTGGCTGCAGCGATCGGCGTGTGGGTGATAACCTTATTCGTTTCGAAAACTCATCCGCGGCCCTGAAGGGGCCGCTCTACAGGACTCTATGCCGACGTACAAAATCGCGGTCATTGCCGGAGACGGAATCGGAAAGGAAGTCATTCCCGCAGGCATCGCCGCCATCGAAGCGGCCGTCAAAGGTTCCGACGTCACGCTGACGTTCACCGACCTTCCCTGGGGCTGCGAGTACTACCTGAAGCACGGACGGATGCTCGACGAGGACGGCTTCGACAGGCTCGCGAAGTTCGACGCGATCTATCTCGGCGCCATCGGCGCGCCGACGGTGCCCGATCACATCTCCGCCGGCGACCTGCTGCTGCCGCTGCGCAAGGTCTTCAACCAGTACATCAACCTCCGCCCGATGCGGCTCCTCTCCGGGTTGAGCTCGCCGCTCGCCAACCGGACCGCCGCCGACATCGACATGATCTGCGTGCGCGAGAACACCGAAGGCGAGTACTCCGGCGTCGGCGGGCGCGTGCACAGGGGCACGACGTACGAAGTCGCGGAACAGACGGGCGTCTTCACGTACACCGGCATCGAGCGCGTCGTCCGCTACGCGTGCGAAATTGCGGCGAAGCGGCCGCGCAGGATGCTGGCAAACGCGACGAAATCCAACGCGCTGCGCCACTCGATGGTGCTGTGGGACGAGGTGGCCGAGAAAGTCGCCGCGAAGTACCCGACGGTGAGGTACCAGAAGTACTACGTCGACGCGATCGCCGCGCGCATGGTGACGCATCCCCAGACGCTCGACGTCATCGTCGCGTCGAACCTGTTCGGCGACATCCTGACCGACATCGGCGCGGCCGTGTCCGGCAGCCTGGGCGTCGCGCCGGGCGCGAACATCAACCCCGAACGCGAGTACCCGTCGATGTTCGAGCCGATTCACGGCTCGGCGCCGGACATCGCCGGCAAGGGCATCGCCAACCCGATCGGCGCGATCTGGGCCGGCGCGCTGATGCTCTCGCACTTCGGCCATCAGGATCTCCACGACCGCATCGTCGCCGGCATCGAGCGCGTCGTCTCGGGCGGCAAGGTCCGGACGCCGGACCTCGGCGGCAAGGCGACGACGGCCGACATGATGAAAGCTGTCGCGTCCGAGATCTAGCGCGTCGTATTATCTGCAGCACATATGAAGCGAATCCTTTTCGGGTTGCTGGGTGTGGTGTGCCTGCTGGCGCTGCCAGGCCCGGCGTTCGCGCAGACCGACGAGATTCAGGTGTACGACGGTGGCCTGGCCGACGTCGGCAAGTTCAACCTGACATGGCATAACAACTTCATCCCGAAGGGCCTGACCGAGGTGCCGTTCCCCGGCGGCAACAGCGCCAATCGGTCGTTCAACGGCGTCACCGAGTGGGCGTACGGCGTGACGCCATGGTTCGAGGCCGGCCTGTACCTGCCGCTGTACAGCGTCGACCGGAACAACGGCGGCACGTTCAACGGGTTCAAGCTGCGGGCGCTCTTTGCCGTGCCGAAGGCGGACGAGCGGACGTTCTTCTACGGCGTGAACTACGAGTTCAGCGTCAACCGGAAGAACTGGGACGAGAACCGGATCACCTCGGAAGTCCGGCCGATCATCGGCTGGCACCTGAAGCCGTGGGACATCATCGTGAATCCGATTCTCGACACGGCGTGGGACGGCGTGAAGAACCTCGACTTCGCGCCGGCGACGCGCATCGCGTACAACGTCAACGAGAAGTGGGCCGTCGCGCTCGAGGAGTACGCCGACTACGGTCCGCTCCACGACCTCGCGGGCGCGAGCGATCAGGTGCATCAGTTCTTCGCCGTCGTGAATCACTCGACGAAGTTCGTGGACATCGAAGCGGGCGTCGGCATCGGCGTGACGAACGCCAGCGACAAAGTCACGTTCAAGCTGCTGTTGTCGAAAGATCTGAATTAGGCAGGCCTGCAGGGCCGCACGACTACACGAGCGCGCGGCCGCGCGTCTTCGGGCCGAACGCGATCACCAGCACCGCGACGAGCGCCCAGCAGATCGCGATGTAGACGAACACCGGGATGTAGCCGTAGCGCTGAAACAGAAACGCGACGATAAACGGCCCGACGAGGCCGTTCGCCAGCCGCCCCATGCCGTACGACACACCGGTTCCCGTGTTCCGCACCTCGGTCGGAAAACATTCAGGCGTGTACGCGTACAGCAGGGCCGCGAACACCTGCTGCCCCATCGCCACGAGAAACCCGAAGATCACGATCGTCACCGTGCGGAAGCTCAGGCCGTAGCTGAGCCCGCAGATGGCGATCGCGACGGCGACGATCCCGATGAGGTGTTTGCGTTCCCAGCGGTCCGACAGCTTGCTCGCGATCCACGCGCCCGGCACGGCGCCGATCGACATCGCGGACGACTGCTCGAGCGAGCGCACCACCGAGAAGCCATGCTCGACGAGCAGCGTCGGCACCCACGACAGAAACCCGTAGATGCCGAGCGTCTGGCACATCCAGACGGTCATCAGCAGCGTCAGCCGTCCGAGCGATCCTGAGGCGACGAGCTCGCGGAAACCGCCGGCGCGCGCGACCGCCGGCGCTTCGGATTCGACGTCGGGCAGCTCGCCGTTCTCCTCGAGCACGCGCGCCTCGATCCTCGCCATGGCCGCATCCGCATCGTCTGTGCGGCCCTGATGCTCGAACCAGCGGGGCGACTCCTCGAGACGTCCGGCCATCAGCGGGAACACGATGGCGAGCGAGCCCCACACGAAGACCGCACGCCAGCCCCAGGGCGCAAACGGAATGATGAAGCGCGCGACGTACGCGGTGACCGGGATGCCGCACAGGCCGATCGTGAGGATCAGCGCCTGATATTTTCCGCGCACCTTCGCCGGAAACATCTCGCTGATGTACGTCATCGCGACGACCGTCATCGACGACAGGCCGACGCCGGTGAGCAGCCGCGTGGCGAAGAGCGAGTTGACGTCCCACGCGAACGCGTTCAGCAGGGAGAAGCCGGAGTACCAGAGGGTCGTGATGACGAGCGCGCGCTTGCGGCCGACACGATCGGACAGCCATCCGCCCGTCGTCGCGCCGATGAACATGCCGATGAACGACGCCGAGGTGATGTAGCTGATGGTGTCGATCGGCAGGTGCCACTGCTGGCGCACGCCCGGCGCGGCGAACGCGAAGCTGTTCAGATCGCCGAGCTCGAAGAAGAAGATGTACGACAGCAGCGTGATCATGTCGCGGTGGAACGACGAGATCGGCAGGCGATCGAGGCGCGCGGCGGCGGAGGGTTGCGTCACGCTCACCGGGACCCCTCGCCGTGGAACTTCATCAGCGCCACGGTGCGATAGATGCCGTGCACGAACTTGCCGTACGGCAGCGTCACGAACAGCGCGAGGACGAACCCGAGATGAACGACGAGCAGCGCCGGCATCAGCGGCTGCCGGCGCAGCGCGAGCAGAAGCAGTCCCGTGACGCTCGTCATCAGCAGCATCACGATAAAGGAGATGTCGAGTCCGGCCTGACTTCTGTCGCGGAGCTCCGGATCGCGCAGCCGCCACTGCGCCAGCAGTCCCAGCGGTCCGACGACGAGGCCGAGGCCGCCGACGGCACCGAGGATCACCGGCGCGCTGACGAGGGCATACGGCGCAGGCCACCCGAGGAGGTGGTACACCGCCGCGACGGTCGTCGATGCGAAACAGAGTGCGAAGCCGTAATAGGTGCAGTGGTGGAAGTACCGCCGCCACGGCGTGCGGACTTCGACGCCGCTCGTGCAGTCTTCGCCGGTGGCATGGAGATGACGAAGCGTCAGCGCGTCGCGAACGCCCGGACCACTGTGCAGAGCGGTCCTTGCAGGGCCGCGGGCACGGCGAACGCCGATCCCGAGAGCGATCACGATAAACACGCCGACGGTACCGAAGATTGCCACCATCACGTCGTGCGGGATGACCGCGTAGAAATCCGCGCGCGCGTTTGTCGACTGCACGAACATCCACAGGAGCAACATCCCGGCCAGCGAGAGCGCGAGCGAGAGGCCGATCGCTCGGCTGATTCCTCGCGCGCCAATGCGAAACGCGCCGCTCATGAACGACGGCCAGCAGTACTCCTCGTACGAGGCGACACGGGCTTCGGCGAGCACGCGCGGGACGTTGATGTTGAACTCGTGCGGCGGCGCGTACTGGCACGCATAGAGGCATTCGCCGCAGTTGTGGCAGAGATTCGCGAGATAGAGGATGTCGCCCTTTGCGAACGACGTGCGATTCTCCATCGCCTGGAAGACGGGACAGTACGCCTCGCAGTACCGGCAGGCGTTGCAGACCGTCATCACGTGCTGCGACTGCTTCAACGTCTCAGCGGACAGCACGTGCGCCGGCCTCCGCTCCGGCGATTCGTCCGAACACCGTCCCGATCGTCATGCCGACACCGGCGACGTATCCCTGGCCCAGGATGTTGCCGGCCATGATCTCGCCGGCCGCATAGATATTGGAGGCCCGTGTTCCACCCGTCATCAGCACCCGCGCCTGCTCGTCCACCTTGAGCCCGAGATACGTGAACGTGATCCCGGGACGCAGCGGATAGCCCCAGAAGGGCGGCGTGTCGATCGCGCGCGCCCAGTGAGACTTCTCCGGTGCGAGACCGGACGTCCGGCAGTCGTCGAGCACGGCGTGATCGAAGGTGCCGCGCGTAATCGCGCGATTGAAGCCGGCGACCGTGCGCTCGAGCGCGTCCGGAGCGAGATCGAGCTGACGCGCAAGATCGGCAATCGTGGACGCGGCCTTCGGCGGAAAGACCGACGGCATGAACAGGCCCGCCGACTTCGCGTCGACGATGGAGTACGCGATCTGATCCGGCTGCTGCGCCACGAGCCGTCCCCAGATCGCGTAGCGCTTCGGCCAGAAGTCCTCGCCCTCGTCGTAGAACCGCTGCGCGTGTTTGTTGACGACGATGCCGAGCGACACGCAGTCCAGGCGCGTGACGATGCCGCCGTCGAATTTCGGCGCCCGCGCGTCGATCGCCACGCAATGAAACTGCGTCGGGTCGCCGACCGGCTGCGCCCCGGCGCCGAGCATGAGCTTCAGCACGCCGCCCGTGTTGTACGGCGTGCCGCGGATGATGAAGTTGTCCGCCGCGTCGCCCCAGATCTGCTTCAGCCATTCGAGGTTGGACTCGAACCCGCCGGCGGCGAGCACGAACATCTTTCCCGTCACCTCCGACCGGCGGCCGTTCTGATCGATCGACACCGACCTGATGCACCCGTCCGCGATGTCGAGCGATGTGACCTGCGCGTCGTAGCAGATCGTCGCGCCGAGACGCTCCGCCGCGGCGTAATAGCTGTTCATCAGCGCCTTGCCGCCGCCCAGAAAAAAGACGTTCGTGCGATCGAGATGCAGCGTGCCTTTCAGCGGCCGCTGCAGCCGCGCGCCGAACGAGCGGATCCACGCAGGGCAGTTCGCGGACTCCCGGACCACGCGGCGCGCGAGCGCTTCGTCGGTCCTGCCGGCGGTCACGCGCAGCAGGTCGGTCATGAACTCGTGCTCGTCGTAGGCGTCCACGAGAAGATCCGTCGGCGCGTCGTGCATCGAGCGCAGGTTTCTGGTGTGGCGGCTGTTGCCGCCGCGGAATTCGCGCGGCGCGCCCTCGAGGACGAGGACGCTCGCGCC
>DATNBT010000158.1:0-4927 GCA_035571855.1 Vicinamibacterales bacterium | reverse complement strand
AGAAGCGACGCAGGAGAGCTGCAAGGACTGGCCGAAGCGCGTGTGGACCGAAGACATCAGCAACGAGACGAAGCCGTCGCGCATCGCGGTGTTCCCGCAACCGGCGAACCTCGACGACCTGTGCAAGCGCGGGGGACGCTTCGGCGCGCACAACATCCACGTGAACCGGCCGTCGCCGTATTCGCGCACGCTCACGCAAACGGTCATCGGCACGTTCTTCAACGGCGGCGTCCGCGTGTACTCCATCGAAGACCCGAAGAAGCCGCGCGAGATCGGCTATCTCGTGCCCGCGGCGCCGCCCGGCAACCGCACCGGCACGATTCAGTTCAACGACGTGTACGTCGACGAGAAAGGGACGATCTACGCGAACGATCGCCTGACCGGCGGCCTGTACGTCATGGAATTCACGGGCCCAGGCGGGCTGAAGTAGAGTCCGCGCGCAGAAGAGCGGAACTGATAAGAATCCGCTGGCCGTCGGCCGAGACGTCGTAGGCGTGATACGGCGGGTACGGCACCGCCGTGTCGAACAGCTTCTTCACGTCCTTCACTTCGAAGTCCTTCGCGTCGCCGTCCACGTCCGCCACCATCAGCGACGTCGTCAGCGTGCCGTTGGTCGCGAGGAAGAACAGCTCCTTGCCGTCGCGGCGCCAGCGCGCCTGAAAACCACCACGCGCGCTCACCAGATACCGCCGTCCCGCCTTCGGGAACGTCGTCACATACAACTGCGTGTCTTCGCCGGTCTCCTTGAAGCTGAACGCCACCCACTTGCCGTTCGGCGAGAACGCCGCCCAGTTTTCCTGCGCGTCGCTGGCGAGAAACGGGTACGGCTTGCCGTTCTTGCCGAGCGGCAGCACCCAGATGTCGTTGCCGGTTTCCACCGTGTTGGTGACGACGAGGACGTTCTTGCCGTCGGGCGACCAGCTGACGGGCCACTGTCCGCCTTCTT
Source organism: Vicinamibacterales bacterium (assembly GCA_035571855.1). Classification (GTDB taxonomy): domain Bacteria; phylum Acidobacteriota; class Vicinamibacteria; order Vicinamibacterales; family CAVVIG01; genus DATNBT01. Next base: position 3,981 of record DATNBT010000158.1, on the reverse strand, counting down.
CGTCGATGGCGAGAAGATTCTCGCTCTTCGAGCCGACGTCGCGCCCGTAGATGTCGAGGCCTTTCGTGCGCTGCGAGTTGTAGGCGACGCGCTTGCCGTCGGGCGACCAGATCATCCAGTTTTCGTCGGCGAGATTCTGGTCGAGACGCTCCCTCGACTTTCCTTCGGCGTCGTACACCCACAGCTGGCGCAGGCCGGTCTGATCGTTCAGCACCGCGGCGGCGATCTGCTTTCGATCGGGCGAGAGCTCGATGTCGCCGAAGTCGGCGAGCCCCGTCACGCTCGACAGCTTCCTGCCGGCGCGATCGACCCACACGAGCTGCGACAGCCGCCGCTGCGGCGCCTGCTGCGCGGTCAACAGCGTGACCGCGAGCGTCGCGATCGCGCCAGCCGCCGTTACCAAATCACGAGATCGCCACATGAGCACATGGTAGGCTTTCACCGCATGTCCCTCAAGCGCGTATCCGCGCCGACCATCGTCCTGGCCTTCCTGTGCCTGATGTACCTGATTACGTACGTGGCGCGTCAGAACCTGGCTACCGCGAGCGGCGCGATCGGCAAAGACCTCGGCCTGAGCAACAGCCAGATCGGCCAGGTGATCGGCACGTTCGGCATCACCTACGCGATCTTTCAGATTCTGGGCGGCTGGATCGGCGACAAGTGGGGCGCGCGGCGGACGCTCTTCGTCTGCGGGCTGATCTGGGCGTCGGCCACCGTGCTCACGGGCCTGGCCGGCAGCCTCGTCACGCTCTACATGGTGCGGCTGCTGCTCGGCGTCGGCGAGGGCGCGACCTTCCCCGTCGCGACGCGCGCGATGCAGAGCTGGACGCCTCCCGAGCGCCGCGGTTTCGCGCAGGGGCTGACCCACGCGTTCTCACGCGTCGGCAACTCGATCACGCCGCCCCTCGTCGCGTTTCTCATCGGCGTCGTCTCGTGGCGCGGATCGTTCGTCGCGCTCGGGTTCGGCAGCCTGCTGTGGGTATTCGCGTGGCTCTGGTACTTCCGCGACGTCCCCGCGGAACACAAAGGCATCACGGCCCAGGATCGCGCGAAGCTGCCGAACGACGGACAGGGAATCACGCGAAAGAAGATCGCGACGCCGTGGGGACCGCTCGTCCGCCGCATGGCGCCGATTACCCTCGTGTATTTCTGTTACGGCTGGACGCTGTGGCTGTATCTCAACTGGCTGCCGCAGTATTTCGTGCACGAGTACAAGCTCGATCTCAAAGGCTCGGCCGTGTTCTCGATGCTCGTGTTCCTTGCGGGCGTGGGCGGCGACTACCTGGGCGGCGTCATCAGCGACCGCATCCTCGAGTCGACGCACGATCTCAAGAAAGCCCGCCGTAACTTCGTCGTCGTCAGCATGATCGCGTCGGTCGTCTGCGTGCTGCCGGTCTTCCTCACGCACAACCTGAACGTCGTCGTCTTCAGCCTCGCGGGCGCGTTCTTCTGTGCGGAGCTGACGATCGGACCGATGTGGGCGATTCCGATGGACGTCGCGCCGCGCCACTCGGGCACGGCGGCAGGCCTGATGAACACCGGGTCAGCCGTCGCCGCGATCCTCTCGCCGATCGCGTTCGGCTACATCGTGGACTGGACCGGCAACTGGCAGCTGCCGTTCATCGGCTCGCTCGGCCTGCTGCTCCTCGGCGCCGCGATGGCGTTCACGATGCATCCGGACCGGCCGTTCGAACCCGAAGCCGCGATTACGCAGACCTGAAGGTCTGCACTACTTCAACCCGAGCCTCAGAACGTCTGCGAGATGCAGCGCGTGGCGGCCGGTCGTCTGGGAAATCTGTTCTCGACAGCTGAAACCGTCTGACACGATCAGCGTGTCCTTCGCGGCCGCGCGCACGGCGGGCAGCAGCACGCGCTCGCCGGCGCCGATCGAGACGTCGTACTTGTGGCGGTCGAAGCCGAACGATCCCGCCATGCCGCAGCAGCCGGCGTCGAGCGACTGCAGATCGGCGCCGGTCTTCTTCAGCAGCGCCTCCTCGTCCGTCATCTTCATGATCGCCTTGTGATGACAGTGGCCGTGCAGGACGACCTTCGACGGGATCTTCGGCGGCCTGTAGCCGGGCATTCCGCGCTCGAGGAACTCGCTCAACAGGAACGTCTGCGTCCGCAGCTTCTCCGCCCGCGCGTCTCCGGGAAACAGACTCCTCAACTCGTCGCGAAAGACCGACGCGCAGCTGGGTTCGAGGACGACGACCGGGACGCCGGCGTCGATCGGACCGGCCAGCGACGACAGGACCTTCTGCAGATACGCCCGCGCCTGATCGAGCATGCCGAAGTCGTACAACGGCCGTCCGCAGCAGAGCCGCTCCGCAGAGATGAACACGTTGGCGCCCGCCGCGCGCAGCACGTCATACGCCGCCTGCGTCGTCTCCGGATGGAACGTGTTATTGAACGTGTCGACCCACAACAGCACGTCTCCGGACGTCGGAACGCCGTTCTTTCGTGCGGACTTTCGAAAACTGACCGGCGCCATGCGCGGAATCTTCCGCTGCGGCGCGATATCGAGCGCCATTTTCGCGATCGACCGCAGGCCGGGCATCCCGGTCATGACGTTCGCCAGCCACGGCGCGACCGCACCGAGTTCCAGCCACTTGTCGACCATGCCGAACGCGTAGGCGTGCAGCGGCCGCGAGTGCGACTCGTAGTAATGCGACAGAAACTCCGACCGGTAGGTCGCGATGTCGACGTTGGTCGGGCACTCGCTCTTGCACGCCTTGCACGACAGGCACAGGTCGAGCGACTCCTTCACGTGCTCGTCCTTCCATCCCCCCTTCAGGATGTCTCCGCGCAGCGCCTCGAACAGCATGTGCGCGCGCCCGCGCGTGCTGTGTTCTTCCTCGAGCGTCACCATGTAGCTCGGACACATCGAGCCCGCGTCCTGCTTCCGGCACTCGCCGATGCCGATGCAGCGCAATGACGCTTTCGCAATCGACCCGTTGTCGTCGGGAAACTTGAAATGCGTCGGCGGATCGTTCGGCGCGTAGCTCGCGCCGAGCCGGAGGTTCATCACCGCCGGCTGCGCGTCGACGATGTTGCCCGGATTGAGCCTGTTCGCCGGATCCCAGACCGTCTTGAAGTCGCGGAGCGCCGACATCAGCTCCGGCCCGAACATCTTCGGCAGCAGCGCGCTGCGCGACTTGCCGTCCCCGTGCTCGCCTGAGATCGATCCGCCGTGCCTGACGACGATGTCCGCGGCGGCGTCGACGAATTTCCCGTACCTGGCAACACCGGCGTCGCTGAACAAATCGAAGTCCACCTGCATGTGGATGCAGCCGTGGCCGAAGTGTCCGTAGTAGGTCGCCTGGTAGTCGTACGAGTTCAGGAGCGCGCGCAGATCGCGCAGGTAGCCGCCGAGTCTCTCCGGCGCGACGGCGGAGTCGTCCCACCCCTCGAAGCGCGGCGGCCGTCCGGGGATGTTCGCGGCCGCACGCGGTCCGGACTCGCGCAGCTTCCACACGGACTTCGACTCGGCCGCAGTATAGAGGCGCATTGCCGGCGCGCCGGCCGATCGCTTCAGCGTCTCAATCAGCCGCTCGGCGGTCCGCCTGGCCTCACCGGCCTTGTCGGATCCGAACTCGACGAGCAGGATGCCGCGCCCGGGCGGCAGGAGCTCGAGATTTGCCGCGCCCTTGCGGCGCAACCCGTCGACCATCGCGCCTTCGAAGCCCTCGAGGCCAATCGGACTGAACTGCAGAATCTCCGGCACATGATCCGCCGCCTCGAACGCGTCTTCATACCCGAGGCCGACGAGCGCGCGATGCTGCGGGCTGCCGACGAGCGTGACCTTCGCGTCGAGGACGATGGCGCACGTGCCTTCGCTGCCGACGAGCGCCCGCGCGACGTTGAAGCCGTTCTCCGGCAGCAGGTCGTCGAGGTTGTAGCCGGAGACGCGGCGCGGGATCTTCGGGTAGCCGGTGCGGATGTCGGCGAGGTACTCGGCGACGATGCGGTCCAGGCCCTCGT
>DATNBT010000157.1:0-8257 GCA_035571855.1 Vicinamibacterales bacterium | reverse complement strand
GACGTTGCCGACGACGATGTCGATGCCGCCGTCCTTGTTCAAGTCGCCGACGGCGAGCGCGTAGGGCCTGGTCTGGGCGACGGGCACCGCGGCGGAGAACCGGGCGTCGCGCTCGCCGAAATAGATGAAGGCGCCGAGACGCTCGTCGATCGCGACGATGTCGAGAAGCCCGTCGCCGTTGAAGTCGGCGGCCGCGGACACGCGGATCGCGGCATCGGCGGGACCGAACGGCACGCGCTTGGCGAAGCCGCCTTTGCCGTCGTTGAGGTAGACGTAGCTCTGCCCGCCGTCGCGGTGCGGCACGATCAAGTCGGGACTGCCGTCGCGGTTCACGTCCGCGGCGGTAATGGTCGTCGCCGACTCGCGGGAGAACGCGTCGCACGCTCCGTCGAAGCGGCCGCCGCCGCGATTCAGGCAGACGTAATTAGCCGTCTTGCCGGCATCGCCGCGGTTGGCGACGACGATGTCGGGCAGGCGATCGCCGTTGACGTCGGCGATGGTCGCATTGCGCGTCGGCCAGGCGGGATCGCCGAAGGTGGAGGCGAGCCGGAAGTTGCCCTTGCCGTCGTTGCTGTAGACGCGCTTCGGATCGGGAGCGTCGTTGCTGACCACGACGTCCAGGTCGCCGTCGCCGTCGATGTCCACCAGGCAGGCCGAGTACGACCGGTCCGGGACGTCGCCGAGATTGTGCGCCGTGGGAAATCGTCCGTGCCCGTCGTTGAGCAGCACGCGATCGAGCAGCGGCCAGTGACGCCCCTTCGCCAGCACGAGATCGGGGACGCCGTCGCCGTTGAGATCGCCGATGCTGACGTTTGCCGACGTCTCGGACGTGGACTCGAGCAAGAGCTGCCGCGTGAACGCCGGAAACGCCGCCCCGCCAGGCGGCGCGGACGTCGGCGCCTGGGAGATCATCGCGTCGCTGAGCCCCGGCTCCTTCATCAGCTTCTCGATCGCGTCGATCTCCTCCGGCACGAACGCCGAGAGGTTCTCGTAGCCGGTGTCGGTGATGAGGATCATGTCCTCCAGGCGGAGGCCGAGATGCTCCGCCTCGATCTGCATCGCCGGCTCGATCGTGAAGATCATCCCGGGCTCGTAGGTCGCCGGGGCGCCGCCGACGTCGTGCACCTCGAGCCCGACCGAGTGGCCCAGGCTGCGCGCCGTTCCGCTCGAGCGGTGGTAGTTGTCGACGAAGCGCGTGGCCGCGTCCTTGATCGCCGGATCGGTGAAGGCGAACGACTTCATGATCGCGTCCATCTTGACCACCGCATCCTTCAGAATGTCCTGCGCGGAGACGTGCGGTCGGATCGACGTCATGACCGACTGATAGAGCTTGAGGTAGATCGCATAGAACTCGCGCTGCCGCGGGCTGAAGCGGCCATTTGCGGGAAAGACCCGCGTCACGTCCGACTGGTAGTACTTGTAATCCGGCGCGTAGTCGAACTGGACGAGATCGCCGTCTTTCAGGACGGCGGTGTTCTTGTGATAGTGCGAGTAGTAGGTGTTGGGCCCGGTGGCGATCAGCGCGAAATACGACGGCCCGTAGGCGCCCCATTTCTTGAACACGAACTCCGCGTCGGCCTGCAGCTCGTACTCCTTCATGCCGGGGCGCGCGTCGCGCATCGCTTCCATGATCCCGAGCCCGGTGATTCGCGTCGCCTCGCGGATGACCTCAATCTCGCGCCGGCTCTTGATCGCGCGCAGCGCGTCGATGATCGGATCGAGATCGGTGACCGCGGACTGCGGCGCCGCCTGCTTCAATTTCGCGATGAACTGTTCCTCGCGCGAGATGCGGCCGTCCCATGGATCCGCCTTGGTGGCTCGCCACAACGCGGCAGGATCCGAGGACGAGGCCTCGCCGAGCACCTCGGGACGGAAGGGCGTGAAGATGGCGCGTGTCTCGCGCGCGAGCGCCGCGACGAACTTCGTGAACTCGTCGCGCGGCGCAACCTCGTCGATGCCGGTCGCGGCGGCAGCCTCGGCGCCCGGCGACAGCGCCGGCCCGTACATCCGCTGCTCGCGCCGCTCGTTCTTCGGCTGCAGGAACAGCATCGTCTTTTTCGACCGTCCGTCGATGACGGCGATCGCCCGCGGTTCGACGACGCCGGTCAGGTAGAAGAACTGGTTGTTCTGGCGAAGCGCCTGTTCCCCGGGTCGCTCGGTCGTGCCTTGAAGAATCGCGACGCCATCGCCGATCTTCTCGATCACCTTCGCGCGTCGCGCGGCGAATTCCTCGGGAGGAAAGATCTCGGTGCCGGTGAACACCGGCTGCGCGCGCGGCAGCGCCGTCAGCAGGACGAGGGCCACAAGCGCACACGGGAGCGGTTTCATGAGCGCAATCATACAAGCCTGCCCCGAGCGAGCGACGCGAGTCGAGGGGATCACAGGGTCGTGTTCGCGATGTCGCGCCTGGGAACACTCCGAAGCGGCTGGCCTTTTCGCCTCAGTGACTTACGGGCGGCACGGAAGCTGTAGGCATCGGGACGTGCACGTCCGGACCGTGTCGCTGACGCTCACGCTGTTCATCGCCACGGGTGTGCTCGTCCGCGGCGCGATCGCCCCTGTTCCCGGTGGTTCCCTCGGTGGGCGGCAGGTGTTTCCACGCAGCAACTGGTGGAACCTCGACATCAGCCGCGCGCCCGCCGATCCCGCGTCGGCCTCCTACATCAATTTCATCAGCGGACGCACCGCGTCGAATCCCACCGCGACGCGGCGCGTCCATCCCGATTTCGGTCCGTCGCCGTACGGCATTCCGTATGTCGTCGTCTCCGGCGATCAGCCGCTGGTCCGCCCGACCTGGACCGCGTATGGTGACGAGAGCGACGAAGGGGCGGCGGGACGTCCCCCCGGCTATCCGATTCCTGACGAAGCCAGGTCACAGCCCGATTACATCGAAGGGGCCGTGCCGGGGGGCGGGCTCGACGGCGATCGCCACCTGCTGATCGTGGACCGCGACAACTGGCTGCTCTACGAGACCGGCGCCACTTACTGGAACGCCGCCGCCAACCGCTGGGAAGCCAACTGCGGCGCGATCTTCGACATGACGCGCAACGACCGCCGTCCCGAGACATGGACGTCGGCCGACGCCGCCGGGCTCGCGATCTTTCCCGGCCTGGTGCGCTACGAAGAGGCGTACGGCACCGCGGAGATCACGCACGCGTTCCGCGTGACCGTGCGCGCGACCAACGGCTACGTCTGGCCGGCGTCGCATCGTGCCGGCTCCACGGGTGGCGCGCTGCCGATGGGCGCGCGTCTTCGCCTGAAGGCGTCGAAGGACCTGTCGGTGTATCGGCCCGAGATCCAGCGCATCTTCCGCGCGATGCAGCGCTACGGATTGATCGTCGCCGACAACGGTTCGGACCTGTACGTGAGCGGCGCGATGGACGCGCGCTGGGACAATTCGATTCTCAACCCCGCGTTCCACGGCCTCATCGCCGACGATTTCGAGGTCGTCCAGCTCGGCTGGCGCGGCAACCCGCCACAGCCCCCCGCCAACCTCCGCGTCGTCCGCTGACGCGGTTTTCCGTCCTTATCCGGGGGACTTCGTCCCCCGGGACCCCCTTACACGCTCTCTCGCGGGGACCCCCGGGCCCCGCTCCGTTCGCGTGGCTCGCTCGCTTCGCTCGCTCGCGCTCAGACCTTCCGGATCATGGGTACGAAACGCACCGGGAGTGTCGAAAGCGTCTCAACGCTCCCCTCGTGCTTCCGGAGCACCTGAAGCTCCTGCCACCCGAGGGTACGTTCGATGGGCAGCACCATGATCCCACCTACGGCGAGCTGCTCGACCAGGGCGGACGGCACTTCGGTGGCCGCAGCGGCTCCGAGGATCCGATCGAACGGTGCTTCCTCCGGCCAGCCGTAATGGCCGTCACCCGTTCGAATCGCCACGTTGACATAGCCGAGGCTGTCGATCGTAGCCCTGGCGCGCGCGGCGAGCTCGGGAATCACTTCAATCGAATAGACGCGCGCCGCCAGTTCCGCGAGGACCGCCGTCTGGTAGCCGCAGCCGGTGCCGATCTCGAGCGCGCGGTGCGATGGCTCGAGTTTCAGCGCCTCGGTCATGTAGCCGACGATGTACGGCTGCGAAATCGTGACGCCGTGCCCGATTGGCACCGGGTGATCCTCGTACGCCTCTCCGCGCGCCCCTTCTGGAATAAAGATCTCGCGCGGCACCTTCGTCATCGCGTCGAGCACGCGCCGATCGACCACGCCGCGCGCCCGGATCTGTTCCGCGACCATGCGGTGCCTCGGGTCCATCCGAAAAGCGTAGCGGAAATCAGGGAGAAGGAACACTGACGACGGGGAGGAGTCGTCCGGGCCCGTCATCACCCCGGTAGTAGACACCTTCGAGGAAGAGGCCCGAGGACGGGGCGGTCAGCGTCGCGGGCACGTCGGAGCGCTCCTCGAGAAACCCGCCGACGCGATCCGGCGTCAGCTCTCCACGCCCGACCGCCGCCAGGACGCCGACGATGCGCCGCACCATGCGCCAGAGAAAGTGCGAGCCGACGATGCGCACGAGGATGAGATCTCCTTCGTCGGCGATCTCCACGCGGTCGACCAGGACCTTCGACGACTTCTCGCCGGGCTCGTCGGCGGAGAACGACGCGAAGTTCTGCATGCCGACCAGCGCGCGCGCCGCCTCGCGCATCTTCGCCACGTCCAGCGGCTCCTTGATCCACCAGACGTAGGGCTTGAAGAAGGCGGTCTTGCGGCGGGAGATCTGATAGAGGTAGCTGCGCGAGACGGCGTCGTGGCGAGCGTGGAACCGGTGCGGCACCTTCTCGATGGCTCGGACGTGGATGTCCGACGGCAGCGCGTCGTTGATGCGCGTGCGCAGCGTCTCGGACGGCAGATCCGTGTAGAGCTCGAGGTGCGCGACCTGCCCGAGCGCGTGAACGCCGGCATCGGTCCGTCCCGCGCCATACAGCTCGAACTCGCGCCGGTGTGCCGCGTCGCTCACCGCGCGCTCGATCTCGCCGGCGACGGTGCGCGCGTTCTTCTGGATCTGCCAGCCGCTGTAACGCCCGCCCGAGTACTCGATCAACAGCTTGTATCGAGGCATCGGATTGGCGATTGGCGTTTGGCGATTGCCGATGCCGTCATGCGAGCAGCTCGATCGCGCGGCTGGCGATGGCCGTGTCCTGGAAGCCGACGCCGGTCAGATCCGCGATCGTGATCTGGTCGGCCGACGTCCGGCCCTTCTTGCGTCCCGCGACGATCTCCCCGAGTTCCGCGTGCACCCGGTCGGCGTGGAAGCCGGCGTCGAGCGCGTGGCGCAGCTCGCCGAACGACGCGCATTGCGTCAGGCGATCCACGACGACGAGGTCGGCGCGCTCGAGACAGGCGGCTTCGAGCTCCTGCTTGCCGGGGGAGTCGGAGCCCAGCGCGGTCACGTGATGCCCAGGCCGCAGCCACTCGGCGCGCACCAGCGGCTGGCGAGCCGGTGTCGCGGTGATGATGACGTCGGCGCCGCGGCAGACCGCTTCCGGTGTCGCCACCGCGCTCGCCTCGAAGCCTTCCGCCCGCATGTCTCGGCAATAGGCCTCGACATGACTGGCGTCCGGGCCCCAGGCGACGATGCGGGAGAAGTCCCGGACCAGGCGCAGGCAGCGCACCTGGTGCCGCGCCTGCAGGCCGCTGCCGATGACCCCGACCGTCCCGATCGCCGCCGGCGCGAGCGCCTCCGCCGCGATGGCCCCCGCGGCGCCGGTGCGGATGTCGGTGAGGAAGCCGTTGTCGAGCAGCAGCGCCACCGGCATGCCGGTGGTGGCGTCGAACACCGCCATCAGTCCGGATCCGCTCGGCAGTCCCTTCGACGGATTGTCGTAGAACCCGCTGGCAATCTTGACGGCGACGTGCGGCACGGCTTCGATCAACGCCGTCTTCACATGAAACTCGCCGTGATGCTTACGGACGTCGAGATTGATCACCGCCGGCACATGCGCGCGCCCTTCGCCGTCGGCGCGAAAGGCCTCGCGCATCGCGTCCACGGCCACGGCCGGTGTGATCGCCGCGCGCAACGCGGCCTCTTCGATTGTTCTCATATCGCTCATCTTCCGGCTACAGCCGGAAGCCACATGCTCGGCTGGAGACAGCGGTCACATGTCGCGCGTTTCGTGGCTTCCGCCTTTAGGCGGAAGGAAGCACGGCCACGGCATCGATCTCGACGCGGAGCCCCTCGCCCGGCAGCCCCGACACCTCGACCGTCGTCCGCGCGGGACGGTGCGCGCCGAAGGCGCGCGCGTAGACCTCGTTCATCCGCGGGAACTCCTTCATGTCGACGATGAAGACGCCGCAGCGGATGACGTGCTGCAGCGTCGTGCCGGCCGCGTCGAGGATGGTCGCGATGTTCTTCAGCACCTGTTCCGTCTGTGCCTCGATGGTGTCGCCGGCGAGCCGCCCGCTGGCCGGGTCGCGGCCGGCCTGGCCCGAGACGAAGACGAGGTTGCCGACGACCATGCCGGGGGAATAGGGCCCGACCGGCGCCGGAAGGTTGCGCGCCGTGACGGGTTGCAGGTGGACAGGTTGCAGTTGATCGGGCATCCCGTCATCCTATGCGAAGACCGACCATGCTCGTCCGTGCCATTGCTCTCGTGCTCCTCGTCAGCCAGGTGGCCCAGGTCGACTACGCGCGCGAGGCGATCACCCTCGGCCGGATGACCGACGCGGCGCTCTACGATGCGTTCAACAACGGCTACCTGCTGTCGCCGTCGGGGCCGATCGACCACGCTGAAATCATCACCGAGTTCCGCCGCGCGGTGATGCTGGTGCGCGAACGCGCCGACAAGGGGCAGCTGGCGATCACCGAGCGCGACGTCGCGACCGCCGTGGCGCCGTACCGCGGCCAGGTCACCTTCGTGGTCAATTTGCGGTTCAACCCGCTGAACACGTTCGCGAAGACGCCGCTCTACGACCTGTATGTCAGCACCGGGCGCTCGAGCAAGCCGCTCGGCGCAGAGAAGTTGAAGCGCGATCCGATATTCGCCGGCGGACCCGGGAGCGGGCTGGCCGGCGTCCGGCTCGAAGCGTCGTTCACGCGCGCCGAGATCGAGTCGGCGGCGGCGCCGCTGCTCGTCGTCACCGACGAGCAGGCCAACGTCCTGTGGCAGGCGCACCTGGATCTGTCGCGCTTCCGCTGACCTCTCGCCCTGTCATCGGAAGTTACTTCTGCTAGAGTCGGATGATGAAGATCCGGACCCGCGCGGCTCTCGTCACGGCACTCATCACGGCGACCCTCGTGCCGCTGGCGGCGCGCCAGGCGCTCCAGGACACCATTCCTTTCGATCCCGCCGTCAAGACCGGCACGCTGCCCAACGGACTGAAGTATTACGTGCGCAAGAACGGCCGTCCGGCCAACCGCGTGCTGCTTCGCCTGGCGGTGAAGACCGGATCGCTCGACGAGGCCGACGACCAGCAGGGGCTCGCGCACATGCTCGAGCACATGGCGTTCAACGGCAGCGAGCACTTCAAGCCCGGCGAGCTGATCTCCTACTTCGAGTCCGTGGGGGCGCGGCTCGGGCCGCACGTCAACGCGCAGACCGGCTTCGAAGACACCATCTACATGCTCGACCTGCCGTCCGACAAGCCGGACGTCGTGCAGAAGGGCATGTATGCGTTTTCGGATTTCGCCGGCGGGCTCTGGCTCGATCCGAAGGAGATCGACAAGGAGCGCGGCGTCGTCATCGAAGAGTGGCGCGGCGGCCTCGGCGCGGGCTCGCGCGTCCGCGACAAGCAGATTCCCGTCCTCTTCTATCACTCGCGCTACGCGGAGCGGCTGCCGATCGGGAAGCCCGACATCCTGCGGTCCTTCAAGCCCGAGCGGCTCCGCGCCTTCTACGACACGTTCTATCGCCCCGACATGATGGCGGTCGTCGCGGTGGGCGACATGGACCCGCAGAAGCTCGAGGAGATGATCACGTCCACGTTCGGCGGCCTGAAGGCGCGGACGGCGGCGCCGGCCGAGCGCAAGGTCGAGGTCCCGCTGCACAAGGAAACGCTGATCAGCGTCGTCACCGACACGGAGATCACGCAGTCGTCGGTGTCGCTGCTGCGCAAGCGCCCGCGCAGCCCGACCGGGAAGGTCGTCGACTACCGGCGCAGCCTGGTGCAGCAGTTCTTCGAGCAGATGCTCAACGACCGGTTCGACGAGATCACGCGGCGCGCCGACGCGAAGTTCCTCGGCGCGGGGATGTTCGGCGAGGGGCTCAGCAAGGACGTCGAGGCGGAAGCGCTCGGCGCCAATGTCGTCGACGGCGGAATC
>DATNBT010000156.1:0-10840 GCA_035571855.1 Vicinamibacterales bacterium | reverse complement strand
CCTTGCGGCGGCTTGCCTGCAGCGTATGCATGGACTTGATCTCGCTTCTACTCATGGCGAGATCAAGTCCATGCATACGCTGCAGGCAAGCCGCCGCAAGGGCATCGGCACGGCCATGCTCCGGCACATCGTCGGCGCCGCGCGCGGAATGGGCATGACCAGAGTCAGTCTGGAGACCGGCTCGTGGCCGTATTTCGAGCCGGCGCGCGCGCTCTATAGAAGTGAGGGATTTGTGGAATGCGCGCCGTTTGGGGACTACAATCCGGACCCCAACAGCGTGTTCATGACACTGGAACTCTGAGCGGCTAGGGGCTGGGGGCTAGGGCTGGAGGCTGGAGATGGTGGACAAAACCAGACGGAAAATTCTGAAGACCGGCGCGGCGGCGACGGTCGCGGCTGCAGCCTCACGGGTGCTCGCGCAGCAACCGCCGGCGAAAGGGAAGGTCTACGGGAAAGGGCCGGTGAAGATCTATTACGAAGAGGCCGGCAAGGGCGTCCCGCTCCTCGTGATTCCCGGCGGCGGACTGAACTCGACGATCGCCGCGCTCGAGAATCCGTTCAATCCGATGCAGGTGCTGAGCAACGAATACCGCTGCATCGCGTCGGATCTGCGCAACGCGAACGGCGGGCAGTCGTCGGGTCCGCTCGAAATCGATCGGCCGTGGGACTCGTATACCGACGATCACATCGGCCTGATGGATCATCTCGGCATCGACAAGTTCATGGTGATCGGATTCTGCATCGGCGGTCCGTTCATCTGGAACCTGCTGCGCCGCGCACCGGACCGCGTCGTCGCCGCGGTGCTCGCGCAGCCGAGCGGATTCCGTCCGGAGATGCCGACGCTCTTCTACGACAACAACATCCAGGGCTGGGGGCCCGCGCTCGTCAAGCGCCGCAAAGACGTCGACATCGGCAAGGTGGAGCAGTTCCTGACGCGGATGTACAAGACGAACGCGGACTTCGTCTTCACCGTCTCGCGCGACTTCGTGAAGCAGTGCCGGACGCCCGTGCTGATTCTGCCCGACGACATCCCCGCCCATCCGTACGCCGTCGCCATGGAAGCGGCGATGCTCGCGCCGAACGCGGAAGTCAGCATGTTCCCGTGGAAGGAGCCGAAGGAGCGGATTCCGCTGGCGATCCGCCAGATTCGTTCGTTCCTGAAAGCGCACCGCGAGCGCGCGGTCTGAACTGACCAGGTCCAATCGAGGAATGGCTCGTTCGGTCTGACCTGCTCGCGGTATCGTGAGCGGATGACCGAACGCGCGGATCGCATCGCCGTCTTCCGGCAGCTGCACGAGAGCGGCTGCTTCGTCATTCCCAACCCCTGGGACGTCGGGTCGGCGCGCGCCCTCGTGCAACTCGGCTTCAAGGCGCTGGCGACCACGAGCGCCGGCTTCGCGTGGTCGCGCGGCCATGCCGACCATCACGTCACCGTCGAGATGGCCGTCGCACATCTGCGGGCGATGGCGGGCGCCGTCGATGTGCCCGTGAACGCCGACTTCGAAGGCGCGGACGCGATCGCGCCCGAGGCCGTCGCGCATCACGTCAGCCAGGCGACCACGACCGGGATTGCAGGGTTGTCGGTGGAGGACTCGACCGACGATCCGAAGGAGCCGCTGTTCGAGTTCGGCCTCGCCGTCGATCGGATCAAGGCGGCGCGCAAGGCGATCGACGAGAGCCGGACGGGAGTGCTGCTCACCGCCCGCACGGAAGGATTCATCGCGGGCCGTCCGGATCTGAAGGAGACGATTCGCCGGTTGACGGCGTTTGCTGAAGCCGGAGCGGACTGCCTCTACGCCCCGGGATTGCGAACGCTCGACGACATCCGCGCCGTCGTGTCGGCGGTCGCTCCGAAACCCGTCAACGTGCTCGTCGGCGCGGACTTCACCACGGTGGAGCAGCTTGCGAGCGCAGGTGTCCGCCGGATCAGCGTCGGCGGAGCGCTGGCGCGCACAGCCTGGACCGGATTCCTCCAGGCGGCGCAGGAGATTGCCGGGCGCGGGACGTTTACGGCGTTCGCGAAGACCGTCGCGCATACGGACATCAACAGGCTGTTGAACGATCTATGACGCTCTCGACGCCTGCGTCCGCGGCCGAGTGGGCGCGATGGTCCGGAGACTCGAACTGATGCCGCACACACTCGATCACACGCTCGCCCTGCTCGAGCGCACGCCGAGAACGCTCGACGCGCTGCTGCGCGATCTGCCTGACGCGTGGACGGCGACCAACGAAGGTCCCGGCACGTGGAGCGCCTGCGACATCGTCGGCCACCTGGTTCACGGAGAGCGGAGCGAGTGGATGGCGCGCGCCAGAATGATTCTCGAGGCGGGAGAGTCGACGACGTTCGAGAAGTTCGACCGGCTCGCGCAGGAACGCGAGAGCGCCGGCAAATCGCTCGGCGACCTGCTCGACGAGTTCGCGCGAGTGCGTGCCGAGAACGTGCGGGACGTGAGAGCGATGCGCCTGACGCCCGCCGATCTCGATCGACGCGGCCGCCATCCGTCATTCGGCCCGGTGACGCTCGGGCAGCTGCTGTCGACGTGGGCGGCGCACGACCTCACCCATCTGCACCAGCTCTCGCGCGTGATGGCGTTTCAGTGCCGAGACGCCGTCGGGCCATGGAGCACGTACCTCGGCGTTCTGCACTGCAACGGCCACGGCGGCTGAAGATCATTCACGGAACAGCGTCGCCGGATCCGGCATCCAACCTATAATCCGCGCCATGCGGAAGCATGCGGTTCAACTGATATTTCTGATGATGTTCGCTGCGGCAGGACTCTCGGCGCAATCCACGCCCAGAACCGCCGCGCCGTACGACATCACCGGCTACTGGGTCTCCGTCGTCACCGAAGACTGGCGCTGGCGCATGACGACGCCCGCGAAGGGCGACTACATCAGCATCCCCCTCAGCGAGGAAGGCCGGAAGGTCGCGTTCGCGTGGGATCCGAAGAGCGACGGATCCTGCCGCGCGTTCGGCGCGGCCGGCCTGCTGCACATCCCGACGCGGCTCAACATCACGTGGCAGGGCGACGACGTGCTGAAGGTGGACACCGACGCCGGTCAGCAGACCCGGCTGCTGCGGTTCGCGCCCAGGAGTGCTGCGGGTCCGAAGACACTGCAGGGATTCTCCGTCGCCGAGTGGGAGCCCATGGGGCCGACCGGCGTGGGACGCGCGGGCGGCCCGCCTCCGCCGCGTGCGCTGAAAGTCACGACGACGAATCTGCTGGAAGGATGGCTGCGCAAGAACGGCGTGCCGTACAGCGAGCAGACGACGCTCGTCGAGCACTGGGACCGCGTCGCGTTTCCGAATGGCGACGCGTGGCTCACCGTCTCGCAGTACGTGAACGATCCGAAATACCTGACCGGCGAGTACACGACCAGCATGCATTTCAAGCGCGAGCCCGACGGCTCGAAGTGGAGCCCGAAACCATGTCGCGAACTCTGATCGCGGTCTTCCTCGCATTGAGTGCGGCGTCGCTCGTCGCGCAGCAGGGCCCCGCGGGCCCGCCGATGACCGAGCTCACCGGCTCGTGGGCGATGGTCAACGACGAAGAGCGGTTGATCCGCATCGATCCGGGTCCGGAGCTGGGCAACTTCACCGGATTCCCGCTCAACGCCGCCGGACGCCAGAAGGCGCTGACGTGGAACTCGACGATCCAGGCGATTCCCGAGCATCAGGCGCGGCCGCACGCCGGCACGTACTCGATGCGCGGTCCGAATCCGAGCCCGCACATCGGCGAGATCATCGATCCGGTCTCGCGCCGTGTGCTGGCGTACACGCTGACGGGCCTGTTCGAAAGCGCCAACCGCACCATCTGGCTCGACGGCCGTCCGCATCCGTCGGACTACGCGGAACGGCTCTGGACCGGCTTTTCCACCGGCGAGTGGGAAAACGGGATGCTGCACGTGACGACCACGCACTTCAAGCCGATGTTCATTCAGCGCAACGGCATTCCCGTGAGCCCGTACGCGGTGATGCACGAGTACTACATGCGGCACGGCGATCGGATGACGCTGATCACGCAGATCGACGATCCCGTGTATCTCGACGAGCCGTTCATCCGGACGTCGACGTTCCGCTGGAATCCCGGCGCGCGCGAAGGCGCGATCAATCAGGTGGACATCGCGGAAGAAGTGCCGGGCCTCAGGCAGGGCGACGTCCCGCACTATCCGCTCGGCTCCACGCATCCGGAGTACGCGCAGGACAACAAGCTGCCGTTCCTCGCGTCGCTCGGCGGCAGGGAGACGATCTATCCCGAGTACGTCGACAAGCTGAAGACGATGGACGCCGCCGCGGCGCCGTCGATCCCGGCGGTCGTCCGGCCGGCGCCGCTGACGACGCAGGCGCCGAAGGGGCGGAGCGGCAAAGATCTCGCGCGTCCGTACCGGCCGACGTACGAGAACAAGGGCGACGTCGAGACGCTGCCGGTGCAGGGCGGCGTCTACATGATCGCCGGCGCGGGCAGCAACGTCGCCGTCCAGGTCGGCGCCGACGCGCTGTTCGTCGTCGACACGAACGAAGAGGGGATGAGCGACAAAATCCTCGCGGCGATCAGGAAGATCTCGCCGCTGCCCATCCGCTACATCGTGAACACGAGCGGCGATCCGGATCACATCGGCGGCAACGGGAAGTTCGCGAAGGCCGCCGGCGATCAGGGCGCGAACGCGTTCTACGAGCAGGCGGCGCGTGTGTACTCGTCCGAGAACGCGTACGCGCGGATGACGGATCCCAAGAAGGGCACGCCGGTGGCCGCGGCGCTCTGGCCGACCGATTCGTTCGCGGCCGATCTCAAGACGGTGTTCGTGACCGGCGAGCCGATCGAGATGATCCATCAGCCGGCGGCGCACACCGACGGCGATCTGATCGTGTTCTTCCGGAAATCGGACGTCATCGTCTCCGGCGACATCTTCTCGACGGATCGGTATCCCGTGATCGACGCGAAGCACGGCGGCAGCCTCGCCGGCGTGCTCGACGGCCTGAACCGGATGATCGACATCGCCGTCCCGGAGTTCAACGCCATGGGGGGCACGCGCGTGATTCCCGGCCACGGCCGCATCTGCAACGAGATCGATCTCGTCGAGTACCGCGACGCGATGACGATCGTCGCCGACCGCGTCACGCAGCTGATCCTCGACGGAAAAACGCTCGATCAGGTGAAGGCGGCCAACGTGAGCCTCGACTTCGACGGCGTCTACGGCGCGGACAAGGGCGAGTGGACGACCGACATGTTCATCGAGGCGGCGTATCGCGAGATCAGGGCGAACACGGCGTCGTGGAAGGCGCGCCTGCTGCGCAACGTTCCCGCCGCGGAATTGCCCATGCTGGCCGGCAACAAGCCCGCGGCCGGGAAGAACGTCGCGGCGGCGAAGGCCGTGAAGAAAGCGCCGGCCGATCCGATGGACGGCAAGTGGGCGCTCAACCTCTTCTCGTCGAACTACGAGCCGGCGAGCCTGATGCCGTATCGCCGCGAGATGGAGATCGCGACGAGCAACGGCGAGACGACGCACTCGGTGCTGTCGTGGCGCCGTCCGCAGGGCAACGGGTCGCCGCTGTCGTCGTACAACTACACGGCGAAGCTCGACGGCAAGCCGTATCCGATTCCGAATCAGGGCAAGGCGACCGTCACGCTGAAACGCGTCGACGCGGGCACCCTCGAGCGGATGCTCGATGGCGCTGACGTCGGCAGGGAAACGGCGACGTGGACGCTGTCGGCCGACAGGAAGACGCTGACCGTGACGGCGAAGGGCACCGACGCGACCGGCGTCGCGTACACGACCACGCAGGTCTACGAGAAGCAGTAGGACAGGCCGTCAAGGCCTGTCTTCGAAAAACTGTAGTGCAGGCCTTCGGGCCTGCCATAGAATGCGCGGCATGAAGCTAGTGCCGATGACCGTCCTGGCCTGCGTCCTGGCCGGCGCCGCGCCGGGTGCGCAGCAGCCGTCGCTCGACTACGGCTACTTCAAGACGAAAGTCGAACCGATCTTCCTGACGAAGCGTCCCGGTCACGCGCGGTGCATCTCGTGCCACGGGCAGGGCACGCCGCTGCGGCTCCAGCCGCTCGACCCCGGCGCGACGACGTGGACGGAAGAGGAGTCGCAGAAGAACTTCGCGGCCATCAAACGCGTGGCGTCGGCCGGCGCGCAGAGCCGGCTGATCCTGCATCCGCTCGACGAGAGCGCGGGCGGCGACTTCTATCACAGCGGCGGCAAACACTGGACGTCCCAGAACGATCCCGAATGGCTGGTCCTGAAGGCGTTCGTCGAAGGAGCCAAACAATGAAACACACTGCTATCGCGGCCGCGCTCGTCGTGTCCACGCTGTCGCTGCAGGCGGCAGGCAAGCGCGTCGTCATCGTCCAGACGAACAGCGCCGGCGACAACGTGCATCTGATCGATCCGGCGACGAATAAAGTCGTCGGCGTCATCAACGGCATCGAGGTGAATCACGGCGCCGCCGTCGCGCCCGACGGCACGCGCATCTACGTCAGCAACGAAGCCGACAGCACGCTCGATGTCGTCGACGGCAAGTCGCTGAAGGTGACGAACAAGATCAAGCTGAGCGGCCATCCGAACAACATCTCGGTGGCGAAGGACGGCAGGCGCGTCTACGTCGGGATCATCCAGGCGCCGGGCGGCGTCGACGTCATCGACACGGTCGGGATGAAGAACGTCAAGACGATGCCGACGCACGGCAGCATCCACAACACGTACGTCACGCCGGACGGCAAGTACGTCGTCGCCGGATCGATCGCCGGGAAGACGGTCAACGTGTTCGACGCGAAGACCGAAGAGCCCGTGTGGTATCTCGACATGGGCCTCGGCGTGCGCCCGATGACGTTCTCCTGGAACCCGGACGGCTCGACGAAGTGGCTCTTCGTCCAGTTGACGGACTTCAACGGCTTCGCGGTCGTCGACTTCGCGACGCACAAGGAGCTCAAGCGCATCGACAATCCTCCGCTGCCGGCTGGAAAGAAAGAAGTGCCGGAGGGCTCCGATCCGTCGCACGGCATGGCCGTCACCGCCGACGGCAAGACGCTCGTCGTCTGCAGCCGGATCAACAACTATCTCTATTCGTACTCGCTGCCGGATCTGAAGAACATCGGCGCCGCGGAGTTGACGGGGAAGGGCGCGGGCTGGGTCACGCTCACGCCTGACGGCAGGACGGCGTATGTCGCGAACCCGGTGACCAACGATGTCTCCGTCGTCGACATCAAGACGATGAAGGAGACCACCAGAATTCCGGTCGGGTACGTCCCGAAGCGGAATACCACCGGCATACTGCAGTAGAGGTCAGAGGTCGGAGGTCAGAGGCGGCGAGCTTGCGTTCGCCGCCTTTTTCGTTTCTGGGAATACGATGAGTGACGAACAGGGCACGTCGGTCATCAGCAAGAACCGTCTGGAAATGCTCGTGGACGGCATCTTCGCGATCGCCATGACCATCCTTGTCCTCGAGCTGAAGGTGCCGGAGCTCGAGCATGGGCGGTCGGTTCACGAGCTCGCGCGCGCGCTCGCGCAGCAGCTTCCGACCTTCGGGAGTTATCTGCTCTCGTTCCTCGTGCTCGGAGGATTCTGGTACCGGCAGAATCACCAGTTCCGCTTCTACCTCCGCATTACCGGCCCGATGCTCGTGCTGTATCTCGTTCAGCTCGCTGCGGTCGCGGCCTTTCCGTTCTGCGCCGCACTGCTCGGCCGCTATCCGAGAAACGGCACCTCGGTCGCTGTCTACTACGGGTGTCTCGTCGTGTACCTGTGGGCGATCACGACGACCTGGATCGTCGCGAAGCGCAGCGGATCGACGGGCCCCGAACTCACCGAGGAGCAGTACAGGCGTTCACGACGGCGCTCGCTCCGGTTCGCGATGGTGTTCACGGTGCTGTTCGCCGCGTTTGTCGGCGTGGCGGTGACGTCACGGCAGGCGCAGCCGCTGGCGTTGTCGCGCGACGAGCAGGCCATCAGAAATTTCGCGGCGACGTGGCAGAAAGCGTTGCTCGATCGCGACGCGGCCGGTCAGGCGGCCATGTTCGCGTCCGACGGCGTCGAGTACCATGACGGCCAGGAGCCGCTCGTCGGCCCCGCCGCGGTGCTCGCCTGGGAACAGAACGCCGCTTCACACCATCCGAAAGCGAAAATCACGACGACGACCGACCGGATCGTGATCGCCTCGTCAGGCGACCTCGCCGTGCAGTCCGGCGAAGGTCGGATCACCGGTCTCGGCGCCAACGGCGAAGACACCTCGGTCAGGCGCCAGCGATTTGTGACGGTCTGGCGGAAAGTTGACGGGAACTGGAAGGTCGCGCACGACATCGCCGTGAACATCACACCGTATAATTGACGGCTTATGAAACTGATCAGTCGCGCAATCCTTTTTGGCGTGCTGGCGTCCGCCGTGCTGGACGCCGGCGGCTCGCTGCAGGCGCAGCGCCGCAGCCCTGACGGCTACATTTCGGGCACGGTCCGCAGCAGCAACGGACCGGAAGCCGGCGTGTGGGTCATCGCCGAGACGAAAGATCTGAAGACGAACTTCATCAAGATCGTCGTCACCGACGACGGCGGGAAGTTCGTGATCCCGGAGCTGCCGTCGGCGTCGTATCGCGTGTTCGTGCGCGGCTACGGCCTGGCCGACTCGACGCCGGTGCCGTTGAAGCCGGGCGCGACGAACGTGCAATTGAACGCGACCGTCGCGAAGACGCCGCAGGAAGCGGCGAAGGTCTATCCGGCGGACTACTGGCTGTCGCTGCTCGAGCCGCCGGCGGCGAGCGAATTCCCCGGCACCGGTCCCGACGGCAACGGCATCGGCCGGACGATGCTGACGCAGAACCATTACATCAACTCGCTGAAGTCCGACTGCAACTTCTGTCACCAGCTCGGCAACGCCGAAACGCGCGACGTGCAGCACATCTTCAAAGCGAAGCCGGAGCTGAAGACGCACGCCGAAGCGTGGGAGTGGCGGCTCGGCACGGGCGTCCGCGGCACGTCGATGTACTCGGTGCTCACGACGCAGGGCAAAGAGCGGCTGCTGAAGACGTACGCGGGCTGGACCGAGCGGATCGAAAAGGGCGAAGTGCCGCCGGCGCCGGAGCGGCCGAAAGGCGTCGAGCGCAATCTCGTCGTCACGCTCTGGGACGTCGGCGACGACCACTCGTTCATGCACGACGAGATCTCGACCGACAAGAACCGTCCGACCGTGAACGCGGGCGGGAATATCTACGCCGTCTCCGCCGGCCACGGCCAGCTCGTCGTCCTCGACCCGAACGAGAACAGCACGTACACGCTCGACATCCCGACGCGCGAGGCGAGGGAGAAAGTGCCCTCGCGGTTCCCCGCGCCGAATCGTCCGTCGCTGCACTGGGGCGACGAGCATCTGTGGGGCAACCCGCCGTACGATCCGGCCGATCCGCACAACCCGATGCTCGACAGCAAAGGCCGCGTGTGGATGACGTCGAAGATCCGCAGCAACCAGGATCCCGACTGGTGCAAGTCGTCCACGAACAAGTTCGCCGAGTGGTTCCCGCTGCAGAGCAGCGGCCGTCAGGCGTCGTACTGGGATCCGAAGACGAAGCAGTTCACGCTGATCGACACCTGCTACTCGACGCACCACCTGCAGTTCGACAACGACGCGGACGAGACCGTGTACTTCAACGAGCTCGTCGGCCCGACCTTCGGCTGGATCGACACCAGGGTGTGGGACGAGACGCACGACGAGCAGAAGGCCAACGGCTGGTGCGGCCAGGTGCTCGACACGAACGGCGACGGGAAGATCACGAAGCCCTGGAACGTGTCGCGCGTCGGCAACTCCGCGCTCTACCAGGGTGACACGGCCGCCGGCGCGCAGCGCGGTGCGCAGACGACGCCCTTCGATCCGAAGCTCGATACGCTCGTCACCTACAGCATGTATTCGGTGATCCCGAGTCCGGTGGACGACACCGTGTGGGGCGTGAGCGAACAGTATCCCGGCTTCCTCATCCGCCTGCAGCGCGGCAGCAACCCGCCGTCCAGCTGCAAGACGCAGATATTCAAGGTCCCGGCGCCGGGCTTCGATCCGCGCGGCGTCGACATCGACAGTCACGGCGTCGTCTGGACGGCGCTCGCCGCGAGCAGCCATCTCGCCAGCTTCGACGTGCGCAAGTGCAAGGACCTCGGCGGTCCCGCGAAGCTCGACGGCAGCCAGTGCCGCGAAGGCTGGACGCTGTATCAGACGAAGGGTCCGAAGCTGAAGGGCACGGACATCCCCGCGGACTTCCACTATTACAACTGGGTGGATCAGCACAACATCTCCGGCTTCGGCGCGGACACGCCGTTCGCGACGGGGTCGAACTCCGACGCGCTGCTCGCGTTGAACACGAAGACCGGCGACTGGACCAAGCTGCGCGTCCCGTACCCGCTCGGCTTCTACTCGCGCGGCATGGACGGCCGCATCGACGACGCGCGCGCCGGATGGAAGGGCCGCGCGCTGTACGCGAACTACGGCACGCACTTCGTGTGGCACATCGAAGGCGGCAAAGGCACGAAAGGGAAGGTCGTGAAATTCCAGATGCGGCCTAATCCCCTTGCCCGGTAGGAATATTGAAATAAAGGCAAGCGTTTCAGACCTGGGCGCGATCCGTCGACGAGCGTCGGCGATCGCGTCCGGTTCGTCACAGGTCATCGATCAAATCGACACGTTCTTCACCGTCTCTCACGGCCGGTTGAAGGTGCGGCGGTTCGCGGACGGCTCGGGCGAGCTGATCGCCTACCGCCGGAAGGATCAGTCAGGTCCGAAAGTCTCCAGCTATTCCATCGTCCCGACCGATGACGCAGCCGCGCTCGTCGAGATCCTCGCGAAGCTCGCGCCGATCCGCGG